>NZ_OZ026539.1:302543-605086 GCF_964020195.1 Spiroplasma endosymbiont of Lasioglossum villosulum | reverse complement strand
GATGAAGTAGAAAAAGCAGTTATTGCTAAAAATCCTAATTATCAAAAAGGTAATGCTAATTTTTCAGATTTAACAGCAACAAGTGCTAATGTTGAAGGTAAAACTTTATATGATGGTTCTTTACAAGTAACTTTTACAAAGAAGTAATTTAAATGCCTATTATATTATTGTTAAGAATGATATTAGAAACTGCTGTTAGTGATATACAAACTGCTGAATTAATAGAAAAATTTAAAAAAAGTAATTCATTATTTAATAGTTTTTTAAAAAATCCAGCGGGAATATTAAAAAATCAATTAATGTCAAAAGTATTAGGACAAGGTAAATCTCAAAAAGAATTATCTGAATTTCAACAAGTTTTACAAAAATTAACTAATTTACCAGTAATTCATAAAAAAATAATGACACATATTACTAATAATAATATTGCTAAATTACAACATATTCAAAAACAATATTTAAATGGTAAGTCATTAATGGATAAAGGTAAAGAAATAATAATGAATTCTTTAACTGAACAAGATTATGACAGTATGATTGGAGTTTATGTAAATCTTTCAAGTTCTGCTCTTGCTGGCGGTATATGAACTCCAGTAGTACAAGCACAATCAGGTACTTATGGTATTGCTACATTAACATATAGAACAAATTTAAGTAAATCATATGATTATTTTAATGTTTCAAGAGAAACTTGAATTGATATGTGTAAAGCAACTGGTGCTTATGGTCATGGTGCTAATAAAATATTTATTAATCAATATTTAGGTGGAGTTCGTAAAACAAGAGAAGAAATGAATGCTACGGTTAGAAAAAATGTTAGTCAATTAAATAGAGCAGTAACTAAACCTAATAAATCAGTTATTAGTACAGTTAATAAATCACAAGCAGTACAAGGATATGGAAGGTATAAAGATTATGGAAAACAAAAATAATATTGATTGAAATGTAAATTTAAATTATATTACAAAAGATGATTTAAAAACTATATATGGTTTTATACCAGATGCAGACCAAACTACTACTGATAATACTAAAACTGATTTTACTATTATGGCAATTGCTATTTCAAGTGAAAGAATTAATACTATTACTGGTAATCAAATTGAAGTAATAGGATTTAAAAATCTTAATGAAACTCAACAACAATTAGTTAAAAGAGCAACAGCAAGAATGACTATATATTATTTAACTGATGGAATGGCATTTATAAGAAGTTCAGTATCTATTAATGGTAATGGTTTATCAAGTAGTATTAGTCCACCAAGTGAACCAGATTATGTATTAATGGAAGTATATAATTTATTACAACAAGCAAATTTACATACACCAAGAAAAGCAATTAATAATAGTATTTCATGTAATACAGATAATTTTAATACACCTAGTATATTTGATGAAAGTAATAGAAGAGTTATTACTTGAGATTCTGGTAATAAAACATTTTTACAAAAAATGGGAATAATTGAAGGAACTGGTATAAAAATAGATGATGTAAGTGATACTATACCTAAATTAAAAATTCATGTTGATAGTAATATTGATTCATTATGAGAAGTAAATAATGAAAATCCTAATTTTATTAAACCAAAAGATTATAAAGGTATTGATGTTAATGGTAAAAGAATAATTGATGTTGGTACACCTACATTTTTAAGTGATGCTACAACTAAAGTATATGTTGATAATTTATTAGAAAAAAAACAAAATAAATTAATTGCTGGTGAAAATATTAAGATTGATGAAAAAACTAATACTATTAGTGCTACTGGTGGTAAAGTAGATTTATCTGATTATTATAAAAAAGAAGAAATAGATAAAAAATTAGAAGATACAAAATCACAATTTCCTATTGCATTTCAAATAAATGCTATTGGTCAAGAAATTCCTAATTTAGAAACTACTAATAAAACTATTGTTGGCGCTATTAATGAATTAAAAGAAAAAATAAAAGATAAAAAATTTTCAAATGATTATTTTAAATATAATACTGAAACAAATGAAATTGCATTAAATGATGAAGAAAATTCATTACTTTGTAAAGATTTATTAGAAAATAATGAATATAAATTATTAAAAACTCAAAATAAAAAATTATTACAAGCCATTAATGAAATATTAGAAAAACAACCAACTCCAACTCCAAGTATAAATAATTGAAAAGAAGTAGGAACAAGAGAGAAAAATAAATGAGATAATTGACAAATTACTTATGATTTTCAAGACAATAAACATTATAGAGTTTATTATTCTTGAAGTATATATAATCCAGTTTATACTATTCAAGTATATAGGGGCTTTGCCCCTAGTTGCTTCGCAACTCACCCCAGTGGCGTAAACGCCACGGCCAACCAACCAAGGTTCTGGTTGGCTACGACCAATAATATAGGTTTACTCTATTTTAACATCTTTCTTATTTTTCTTAGAATATTTATTTCTATAATAACAAGCACGGCATACAGTATTTTCAATTTCTTTCTTTTCAGTTTGTAATATATTATCCAACTTATCTAATCCTACTGCTCTAATATCATCAACAGTAAAATCTAATGCTTGTGATTGTTCATAGTTTTTAACAATACTTAATTCACTCTTTAAAGAATGAATATAATTTAAAGCACGACTATTATATCTTTGTAAATAAGACCTAGGAAATCATAAACTAAAAGTCATAGTTTCACCACTATAACTAGGTGGTAATCCACCATGTTTAATTATTCGCTTTGTTTGTCTTTTAGATAATACAACTTTATTATAATCATCAACATTAGTATAAATATTTAGTTTAAACTTAACTAAAAATAACAAAATACGCATTCTTTTAACTTGCACAATATATTCCACTTTTTCACGTGCTTGTTTTAGTATTCTATCGGGGTGTTGTTCAATCATATACATAATTCCATTAAAATTATGACCTATTAATTTACAAAACATTCCTAAACTTTCTTGTGTTTCTTTAAATTCGGGTGATAAATCATTACTATTAATTTTTAAACCTAGTTCATCAAAAACAAGCATATCATTCTCTTTAAAAGCATAATTACTATTTAATTGATTAAATTTAAAAACATCATCATAAGAACAACGATAACTATATTCATTACGTACTTTAATAGGAATAGGACTTACTACCCTACCTTTATGTTTTTGTGCTAAACAACAAGCAAGGGCAGATTTACCAGTACGTGGTGGTGCTGAAATAATATAACTACCTACACGTTGTAATATCTTTATATTTTTTCTAGTTATTAAAAATGGATAAAGCATTATTAATAATATAACTCCTAAAAGTAAATAACCATATCAAGGCATTATTTCAACTCCTAACCAATTAAAAATCCAACAGCTTTTAAAAATACTCATAATGTTAAAACTTGTTCTAAACCACTAGTAAAATCAACATTTAAAACAGAACTAATAGTATCATCAAAAATACGTCTCAATAATCCGTCAAGTTTAGTAAAAAATTCTCTTAATGGTTCAACTGGTAAAACTTTACCAACAACACCATATAGTACTCACCTAAAAGCATTACGCAAATGACCAAAAACATCATATCAACTAACACGTTCATACTCAGGGTTAAAAGGACTATTTGGTGGTACTGGCGTAACTTTCTCACTTGAAAAAATATTAATTTGACCAAAATTTAATTGTGGTGAAAAAGTTGGTCTAGTTGATTCACCATGAACATCAAAAAAAACTGTTAAATGTCTTAAATTTGGAACACGAATAGGCATAGTAACAAAATTATATAAATCTTGCTGATAAATATCATTATCAACTTTACCTTTAAAAACATATTTTGTATCACCAACATTATCTAAAAAACTAAAAACAAAATTAGCAGTAAAAGTTTTAAAATATTCATATTCAAAATAAAACATAAAACCTTGAATATAAAAACTTAAAGGTTTATCAATTTCAAAATTTAACTGTGTTTGAAAATTTATAATTCTTTTACCAGTATTAACAAAATTTAAATTATTAGTATTATTCTTTGCAACATAATTATGATTAAACATGATACGTGAAAATTCATCTAATTGTTTTCTATTAAAAGTATAAACACCAGTTCCCATATCTATCATTTGTGACGGAACACCAACTGTATCACTATAATAATAACATGTATAAATACCCTCACCATTTCCAATAAATTCACCACTAACTAATTTTAAATTCGGTTGGTCAACATCAAAATAAGCAGAATTTCAAGGAATAGTTGCTCAATCATCAAAATCATGATATTTAACATGTTTAACCATTTCTTTTGTAATATCATAATTAACAACATTAGGGTCATTTGAAGCAATTAAACTAGTCGGCGCTTGAAAAGAAGTATTTACAACAAAAAATAATTTAGCAAACTTAAATCACATAATTATTTACCAAATAAACATTTTAAAATTCACCATCAACCATAAAATAAAACAAATCCAATAAAAAACTGTGTTCCATAAACTACTAAATTTCATAAAATATTAGTAAAATTGTCAACTGGATTACCTATAAACATAGTTCAATAATCAACAATACATTGATGTATTTTATTGTAAATTTCTAAAACACTCATAACTAACACCTATCCAAATAATGACCTAAAAATAAATTTAATACTACGATAAATAAAATTAAAAAATACACCTAATACTAACCAAAAAGTCAAATTAAACAAAATATAAACTTCATCAGTAATATTAGTTTGATTTAAAAATATACTAATATCATTACTAGAAAATATAAAAATAAAATGCAATATACTAAGAACAAAATTAGACATAATTAATCACCAATACCAAAGTCACGAGTTGAACTACCAGTAAACTTATTACCACCAGCACCACCTTTAAACTTACCTTGTTGTTTATTTCTTGTTTTTACTTTTTCAACGCGTCTTTGATAACTCTTAGCAATTTGTTGACCAGTACCAACACCCAAAGAAACAGAACTTTTACCAATGAACTTAACAACATATCCTAAACCTAATGTTGGTAATATTAATTCGGGTAAAATAACCCTAAATGCAAATCTAAGCAAAATTAAAAATATCATTAACGTACCCAAATTAAAGCCTAAATCACCAAGTGGAAAACTAAAAAACTTCATAAAAATTGAAGCAAATAATTGCATAACTGTTGTAATAAAAGGTATAAACATAATTTCACATCCTAATGTCTTGTAAATCTAAATAATCCCAAAATTAAATAAAATACAAAACTAACATTTATTAAAGCAAGAATAGGCAAAGGTAAAGTGTATAAACTATCATAAAAAAACGACTTAATAAAAAGTGTCACAGTATGTAACCCAGCAAAAGAACTTAAATACTGCATATAAATAGTTTGTACCAATGTATTAACAACCGGTAAAAGTCTACCTAATAAAGGTAAACCAAAAACCAAACTAAAAAATAACTTTACCATTTGCTTACTTCCTTTCTAATTACTAATGTGTTCCATGAATAATATGTCCCACAAATTGTTTGATAAACACTAATACCATAAATACAATTGAAATTAACACTGGTCAATTTGTAAGTGTTCCACCATCGCCAGTAGTAAATACTCAACCAAAAATATAAGTAAAAGCATTTAATAATTGTTGGCCAACACCACCAATCATATTTAATAATGCTGATAATCCAGCAGGCATATTAATCACCTCCTTTCTCTAATTCTCTTTGTTGTTTTTCCATTTCTAATTTACGTTTCTTCTTTTCAAAATCTTTACGACAAAAAATACAATCAGGCTCACTATCATTCTCCTTTATATGTTTTCTATGTTTATATTTTTCTATACCTTCACGTATTCAATTTCTGCAAAACCAAAGAATTAAACAAAAACCACCAATATATAACACATATTTTATAATTTCTTTCATATCCATTATTTATCACTTCCTTTTTTTCTTTTTTTTAAAAAATCAATTAAACTAAATAACTCATAAAAAATTACTAAAACAAAAAGTAAAATATTAATGCCTAAATCTAAACCAATAAAAAAATCAAAATTACCATTTATAATATTATGTATTTCAGCAACAGTTCAAACCATAGAAAAAAAACCAACAATAAAACAAAAAACATGAAATTTAGGAGTGTCATACCACTTTTTTTTAATTTCTTTATTTTCCATTATTAAACACCACCTAATGTATAAGCATAAGAATAATCTCAATTTAAACTTGCTCTATCTAAATTAATCTCAGACATACTATCATCATTTAAATCAACATCAACCATACTGTCATCTGTACTTTGATAATCACTAACACTGCCATTAATTAATCTTGCTCTTTCATCAGTAAATACTTCTTGCATTTGCATAACATTATTAGTATTTTCAAAAGGTAACAATAAAGTATTGATAATTTCACTTGCACCAGCAACTATTGTAGGAATAGCAAAATAATTATTAAAATCATTATTTATACCCAATGCTACACCACTACTAATCAAACATCCACCAGTAGCCATATCACAAATTTTTCTTACAAATTGAAATCTATTAGGTATTAATTCACTTAATCCACTAACAACATTTGCTATACCAAAACTGCTTAAAGATAAATATGTATCTCAATCTACAAAAGGCATATCAACTATTGGTTTAGGTGTTGGAGTAGGAATTGGTGGTTCAGTAGGACAAGGTGGCCAAAAACAAGGTTCATCTCTTAATAAAGAAACTGACTTATCTACATACTGAACAAACTTGGCATAGTTAATTAAACCAATAGTCCCTAAACCTAAAAATATCTTTTTATAACTATTAATAACTTTATTTCTAGTAGTAGGTCTTTGATTAATATTCCATATATCAATTCCTAACTTTTTACTAAATAACAAAGAATTAATACTTCCCAAAATTGGATTTTTTAAATATTGACCATAATAAGCACTAACTCCTACCATAGCACTTAATGGACTTAATCCAGTTCTTAAAATTTTAGTTAAAGTATAATTACTAGTTTGTTCTAATTCATTAATAGGCATAAATAAAACTCCTTACTTTATATACTAATAAGGAGCTTATTTATGAATTATAATCTAATCCATTGGGGCTTAATGAAAAATATATAATCCATATATAAGCCCTTATTTAATTTTTACTTATTTCTTTTATTCTCTTTTCTTATTCGTTCCATTTCATTAGCAACTCTATAACACATTTCACAACCAAATACTCTTTCATAAGTTCAATCACTACACTTATGTTTCATAATTTAACTTACTTTCTTGCTGTCTCATTGATTTATTTAAAGCAATATCTAATATACAATTTGGACAATAATATTTTCTAGTATATAAATTTTGCAAAACTCTTTTAGGACAAATAACTTGGTCACAAAGTTTACACATATAAATCGCTAAATGAAATGCTTGCTCACATGAACAATTATCATTTTTAACCATAATTTAAAATTAACTCCTAACATAAAATAATTATTTAAAATTACCCTTTTAATAAATAACTATTTTCAATTAGAAAGTTTTTTAATATTACCGCTTAAATCAAGTTCAAGTGAATAAAAATTACCAACTTTTAAATCAACAGTAGATAAACAATTATTAAAATCACTAGCAAATTCCGGATTATATCATTTATCACGTGTTTGACCAGTTGGCACGCTTGTTTGTTTATTTATTTCTACAAACTTCAAAACATCAAACTTTAATGTTTGACCTTTATTATTTTTATCGGGAATAATACGCCCTTTTTCAATATTAACTAACTGTACTTTGAACATAAAAAAAACTTAACCTCCTTAGCAAACGGTTAATTAAAACCAAGTTAAGATGTGGGTAAAACCATCTTAGTTATAAATATACAGATATTTATATATATTTCAAGTAAAAACAAAAAAAATGCCAAAATAAAGTAAGGCCTGCTAAGGTAACTTTAAATTATTTTGACAATAACAATTATATATATATATATATATATATACAAGTAAAAATATAGAAAAAATAGTTTTTTTCTAGTGTAAAACTTTTTTCTTAAAATCTATTATTTCAACTTTATTACCAAAAACTTTATCTACCCAAGTCAAAACATCTTTATCTCTTTGAATTAAATAACCTATTTCACTAGTTCGTAAATAATGTTTATGCGATAAAGCACTTAAATATACATATTTTTCATAATCTTCATACTCTTTAAAATAATCATTAACAACAGTACTTTCAATAATACCACCAATCATAACAGTATCACCACTACTATCTCTTTGAGATTTAAAATAAAATACATTTGTTGCATTAAAACTTGCTTTAATTATATCTTGAATTCTCATTTTTTTAATTCCACGAACTACAATAGGATTTTTACAATTACGACTAAAAGCATAAGCCTTTATACCTATGTCTGCTTGATTTAAAGACTTAACATCATCTAATGCTTTTGTAACATATTTACCTAAATATTTAATAACAAACTCATTTGTACCTTTTTTAACAACAATTAACTTAATACCTTGTTTCTCAGCATGTGGTCATCAATCAATTATCATACTATAAGGTATTTTACGATTAAACAATATATGAAAATGTACTGCTCCACGTTCTTGATATTCATAAACATAAAAATGTTTTAATTCACCTAAATATTTAGCACGTTTAGGGTCATTTCATCATTTCTTTAATTTAAGAAAAAATAAACGAATATCTTTTTTTGCTTTTCTAATATCTTGCATATTATCTTTATAAGTTAAAGTAAGAAAACTTAACATTTGACTATCATAAAAATTATGTAATGCTTTTTGTATCAAATTAGTTTTAGTACGAGAAGTATTATTTCTTAATTTCTGTTTATTACCAACATAAGATTTACCCCTAATATTTCCAACATTATTTAAAAAAGAAATAGGTAAAACAACGTTTTTAACATAAGAAACATAAAAAACCTTTTTAATATAAAAATCTTGTTGAGTATCCATATAAAAAATCCTTAGCAACACTATTATAAAAATAGCAAATTTTATATTTTAATAACAAACAAATTTTAACATAAAAAAATATAAAAGCAAACACAAAACAAAAATTGTCATTATTTAGTGATAATTTCCTATTAGTTATCGAGTAAAAATTTCCCAAAAATATTTATAAAAAAATAAATTATTTTGGAAAGTTACAGTGTTAAATAAATATAAACACGAATTCCAAATAAACGTTAAAAATTTAGCTTTAAATTTTGATTTGCGAACTTTTTTTTGTATAATTTAATTAAGTTTAATATAAGTTTTTAACTCATTGTTTTAATTTCAAAGTAAATGAGTTTTTATTTTGAAAGGATGAAAAAATGAATAAAAATTTACAAGAAGAATATGAATGAATTAATAGAGAATTGAAAAAAATAATTATTAATAAAAATCAATTTACTCCAGAAATTATTAGTAATAGAGTTAATTTAGCTCAAACTACTATTGTTGATATTAATGAAAATTTAAAAAAACAAAAGATTAGCAAATTTAAAAAAATTAGTTATTCAATATTGAAAATATTTACTTTTGGAAAAATTGATAAAAATAAAATAATTAAAGAAAAAAATGATTTTTTTATAAAAATATCAAAAGAACTTTTTGGAAATATTAAAAAAGTAAAAGAATTATATATAAGAAAATCAAATAGTGAAATAAATATAGATGTTAATAAAATTAATAATGTAACTTTAAATAATTTATTAATAAATCCGACTAAATCAAACTTACCACAAATGTAAAAACGAGAGATTGCAATTACAATTTCTTTTATATTTAAAATCAATTTTAGAACACCAAATTTGCTCATACGCAAACGTTTTAAAATTTTATATGGTTTAGTATTTATAAAATTAAATATCTTATAAAATAGATTTTTAATTTTAATTAAGAATTATTGATATCCATATCTTCAAGGATGATTTTTATTGGGTATATAAACTTTTTTAGTTTTTATTAAATTTTCTTTTATAATTGGTTTTTGTGCTATTTCTTTTAGTTCATACATTTGATTATTGTAACTAAGATATAATTCATTAATAAATGATTTAAGTACAATTACATCAGTTCTAGGTTGTATGTATTGAACTTTGTTATTTTTATAAGGAAAATACTTTTTACCATAATATGTTATGGTTGAACCACTATCTGTTTTTCTTTTAGAAAATCTTGAAAGATAAATATTGATTTCTTCCTGTGTAGGAGCTTTAACCATAGCAGATTTAGTATCATCAATAGGAAAGGCAAATTGTTTATTAAAAGTACTTATGTATGTTTTAAGAAATTTGTTAGCTTCTTCTAAATTTCTAATTTTATTAAGTCGTAATTCACTAATTAAACGACTTTGAAGTGTTCCAAATAAGCGTTCAACGCGACCTTTAGCTTGCGGAATTGAAGTTCTGATTATTTCAACACCTAAATCATTACAGGACTTTTGAAATTGAGTATAAGTGTCATTTTCTGTATTTATTTTTCCTGCATCAACTTTTTTCTTATATCCAAAAACTGTTCTATTATCGGTATAAAATGTTTTTGGTATTCCATAATTAGTTAAAATTTGATAAAAAATATTATAATAACCATCTAATGTTTCTTGATGATCAAATCATAGTCCAACAATATTTCCTGTAGCATCATCAATTGCAGTATGTAAAAATGATTTTGGTTTATCGTTATCAAATCAATGATGATTACTGGCGTCCATTTGAATTAATTCACCAAAATTTGTTCTTCGATTTCTTGTTGGATGTAAGTTATTTTTTTTATTTTTATGTCTTTTTGGTGAAGTAATTTTTTCTTTAATTAATATAGTATAAAGTGTGCTATATGAAATCTTAATTTTTTCTTCATTAATTAATTTCTCATGAAAATATTGAAAATTAAAATTATAATATTTTGTTTTATACAAGTTTATAATCTTAATTTTGATTTCAAAATTTGTTGCCTTATTAGAAATTTTATTACGAGATTTATGAATAAAATCAACTTTACCTTCTCTATTAAAAATTTGAATTAATTGGTTAATTCTTCTAATAGTTAGATTAAGTTTATTCTTGGCTTGATGTTTAGATAATTTATTAATAATAATATCATTTATAATTTTGTATTTATATTTTTATTTCATAGTCATACTTCTTTCCATATTTATCACCAAGTATATTTAACTTCACTTTTGGGAAATTTTTACTCGATAACTAATAGGAAATTATCACTAAATAATGACAAAAGTAAATATTATTGTTGACTAATATTTTACAAGTATTAAGATTAACATACAATTGCATATTGAAGTCAAAATTATTCTTGTCTAACTTTATAATTTTAAGACAAATTTGAATCTTATTGATAACATCGGTACGCTCCCAATACGTTCCAAGATTATCAAAATTTATTACTTCATCAATTATACTTGTATTTTCATCACTATATCATCCTAATAATTCTGCATATTTGCCATTTAATTGCGGATTATTAGGAATATTTGAACCATTATTACCGCATGCAACAACTGAAGGAGTTGCTCCTGCTGTTAATGCAAGGGCACCCATTAATCTTAATATATTTTTCATATTCACATATACCTCCAATAATATTCTTTAAACTTATTATAATAACTATAAATTAACAACTTAGTTACTTTTTTCCAAATATAATATCATATAATAAGTTATCCAATATTTATTATATACTATATGTTTATAATGTTTAAAAATATGAAAAAATAAACATTTTGTAAAATAAAATACTCCTTTTAAATTAAAAGGAGTATTAATATTATTTTTATTTTATAAAATTATGCAAGTGTTAATTCAGTTTTTGCTTCAAAAGTAACATCACCAGTTTTATAAGTTATTTCTAATTTATCACCAGCAGCTCAAGCATCACCAGCAGCAGTAATTGTTCCTAAATTTGCCCCAATTTTTAAAGCAGTTAGAGTATTTAAAGCAGTAAACTGTTTTACTTGATCTGATTCTCCTTTAATTTGTATTGGTTCTCCTGGTTTTTTTGCAGTTTCTGGAATTGTAGTACCATCTACAAACATAATTTTTTGATTTGTAGTAACATCAGTATCTACTATTTTAATTTCAGCAGCTATTGTAGTAAGAGCAGCAGCAATAACACCTTTTGTTTTATCAGCTTTTAACTTAATACCATAAACATCACCAAGTGCCTCTTCACCTTTTTTAAATTGGAAATTAAAAGTACCACCAGTAATAGCATAATCTTTACCATCATCCATTTTAGCTAATTCTGGTTTAAAATCAGTAACTGCACCAGTAATTTTATCTAATTCTTCTTTATTAAATTTTCTATCTGTAGCTGTTTGTTTTAATTTACCAGTAAGAAAATCAACACATGCTTGATTAGCAGCTTTATTATCTTCTCCTAATAATGCACTAGCTTTAATTGGTGTTTTTAAAGCATCAACAGTTCAAGTAACATTATCCTTGACAGTTGTATCAAGTGAAGCTGCTTGTACACCTTCTCCTTTATCATCTGTTAACCCTAATTGTTTTGATACTTCTACGTTCATGGCTACACCAGCTTTATCACCACAAGCAACAACTGAAGTAGTAGCTGCTGTTGTTAATGTTAATGCACCCATTAATCTTAATATATTTTTCATATTCATATATAGTACCTCCAATAATATGACTTTTGAACTACAAATACAATAACCACAATTTAGAATTACTTCTAAACATAATATTGAAATGAATCCAATTAACATTATACATCATATTTTACTTTCTACCATCAATATACTTTATAATAATATAAAAAAATATTCATTATTAACACCTTTAATATTACTATAAAAATTTGTCAAAAATAATAAATACTAAAAATGTATTAGTTATAATAACTAATACATTTTTAAACTTTTTTTATTCTTCATCTTCACGCCATTCGCCTTCTGACATCAATAATTCTTTACGTACATTTTTAGCAATTATATAATTAGGGTTTTTATCATCACCATTAATTAAAACATTACGTACTAAATAATTTTCAATTTCATTTTGTAGATTTTTTGCAACAAAAGGTCAATCATCTTTCGCTCTAAATTCGCTATCCAATTCTTCTTGTAATTTAGGATTTGTAAGCATTCTTTTTCTTTGCATTGGTTTATAATAAGCAAAGTATCAAATTAGAGCAAACGCAATGCTAGCAATTAAATAAACTAATTGTAAAACATTAGAAGTTATATCAGATATTCCTTTTGTAGTATCAGTTCCACCTTTACCAATAAGATTTGCTCCTGAAATTAAACCATTGATTAAAGATCTTAATCATTCTTCAAATTGTCAAACTAAGAAAAGTATTGCTGCAAGTCAAATAATAATTTCAAAAATATTCTTTTTCAATTTCTTTTCTATAGACAACTTAATTGCAATGGAAAGTACAAAAACATAAATAATAACCATAATAATACCGGCTTCAGCAGTTAATGTTCCATAATTAACAATCGAACTTAAAACTAATTGTCCATCCTTATAAACAGGATGTAACGTATCAACTATTACTCCAATAATATCAGGTAAAATTAATCATACAAAAGCTGAAGAAAAAGTAATAATTAAATTTAATCTAGAAGCTTTAAACGGAATGTTATCTTTTGATAATTCTTTATATTTAGGTGAAATATACCCCTCAACAGATAATGGTTCTAAAATAGCACCACTATATAAAGCATTTTGCATTCCAGCATTAGACTTTAATGAAATAGTACAAATTAACATTACAAGGATACCAATTATTCCTAATCATTGTGCATGAGCTTTATCACCTAAAATTTTAAAAATACTTAAGTTGGGATTATCTGAAAAATTGCCAGCAACAACACCAATCATAAGAATTGTTACTGCCATATAAAAAATAGTAGATAAAATCATAACAATAACTAATGAACGACTAATATTTTTTTCAGGATTTCTAATATTTTTACCAATTGTTGAATAGGTTTCAAATCCTAAAAAGAAAAAGAAACACATGGCAAAAGCTTGTGAAAAGTTATTAGCAGTTAATTGTTGATGAGAAGTAGTCATATCTCAATTTGAAGTTCCTGCCATCACAAATAATATAATAGTTGCTATGATTAATAAAAAAGTTGTTCCTCATTTTAAATAACTAGAAATATTCACAAATTTTTTAAATGCAGCCATTCCTAAAAACAATACACAAGAAGCTAAACCATAAATTAGAATTCCAATCAAATCTAATCCTAAATGTTGTCATACTCCTCAATTAGCATATAAAAAAGAAGATGGATCAGTAAAGTTAATTCTAATCATTGATACAATTTGTGAACTAACTATAACAGGTAAAGTAGCATACTGTAAAAAAGAAATTAATCAACCTCAAAAGCGACCATAACTACTTCTAACATAAATATAAGCAGCACCATTATTACCTGAATGTACTCTTGAAAGTCTTGAGAAAGCTCAAGCACAAGTTCCTGCAATTAAACCTTCTACTAAAAAAATTCAAATCATATGAGAACCTAAATTTAAACTATCTTTATTAATTAAAATTGCAAAGTTAGCAGTAAAAGTAATTCCAACAGTATAATTAAAACCAAACCAGACTAATTCTGATAAAGTTAATTTATGATTTGTCCTTTCTTTTTTCTTAAAAAGTTTTAACATAATATTCTCCTTTCAATTATAATAATTATATACCTTTAAAGTGATTTCATTAATTAATGAAATAGTCAATAAAATCAAAAAAATAAAAAAATATATGTAATTTATAATAACTAATTTTATTTTAAAATACTACTAATATTTAATTAAATTTTCAAATAATACTAATAAAAAAATAACATTTTTTTAAAAACTGCTAAATTGTAAAGGTAAGTGCAACTAAATTATTTTTCTATCCAAATATTCGATTGGTGAAAGATAATTTAGTATTTTTCTTGGTCTTTGGTTTAAAGACAATATAAATTTATGAACTTCATTTTTATTAGTTTTTGAAAAAATAAATTTTTTAGGAAATTTTTCTCTAATTAAACCATTAGTATTTTCATTAGTACCTCTTTGTCAAGGTGAATATGGATTGGCAAAATAAATTTTTATATCTAAATTTTTTTCAAGTTGTTGTCAATTTGAAAATTCTTTGCCACGATCAAAAGTAATAGTTTTAACAATGTTTTTAGGAAGAATTGATAAATAATAACTAACATTTTTATTAATAACTTTAGTAGTTCTGTTTTTAACTAATATTGCTAAAGTAAATCGTGATACTCTTTCAACTAAAGTTATTAAACATGATTTGCTTTTACCTCGTGATGATACTATAGTATCTCCTTCTCAATGACCAAGTGTTATACGATCATTAACATTTATATCTCGTTCTTTAATTGATTTACCATTAAACTTGCCACGATTTTCTTTAGATTTTCGTTTTTTACCTTTTCTTCTTAAATTTTTACTAGTAACTTTATCAAGCATTCCAAAATAAATTCAAGTATAAATTGTTTTAAAACTAATAACTCACTCTTTATGAAAATTTTTAATTCTGCCATAAATTTGTTCAGGTGATCAACCTAATAGTAATTTTTGTTGTACATATTTTACTAAATTCTTATTTTTAAACTTATGAAAACTAATATGTGATTGTTTTCGATTTTCAGCTTTATTTTGTGCAATTAATGAAAAATAATGATTATTATCTTTATTTCTATTAATTTCTCGAATAATAGTACTAATACTTCGATTAAGATTTTTAGCTATTTCACTAATTTTAAATTTAAATTTCAATTGATTCTCAATATAAATCCTTTCATCTATGCCAAGATGTTTATAACTCATATAAAAACTCCTTACTTTTTTCTAAACTAAATTTAGCATTATGAAATTTTTATATGAGAATTTTTTGCAATTTTATTTACTTGCACTTACAAGTATAACTCAGCAACTATTATTATAATAATGTTACTTAAATAAAAATACTACTTTTTTAATAAGTTATTTTAAAAAATAAGCTTAAACATCTTTTATTCTACATGATAAATAGTGTATTATATAATAATACTTTTAAAAAAATAAAGAAGGAGGTATTAATCATATATGGGAATTACTAAAAAGAAAAAATTTCGTTTATTTCCATTTAAAATGCCAACAGCAATTACAGTCTTATTCTTTATTATTGCTCTAATTATCATTATTTCTTGGATTCCAGGAACAACAGGTAAATGATTAGAAGATGAATCAAAGCCTGTAAACACCGATAACCCTTGACAAGACGGTGGGCCATTAGGTATCATGGACTTATTTTTGGCTCCAATTAAAGGTTTCATTGGTAGCAGTGATATTATTGTTTTTGTTTTAGTAATTGGTGGATATATTGGCATAGTTATGAAATCAGGTGCACTAGATGCAGGAATTGGTCGTTTAGTTAAACGTCTAAACGGAAAAGAAATTTGAATTATTCCTTCAATTATGACTATCCTATCGATTGGTGGAACAGTTGAAGGAATGTGTGAAGAAACTATTCCTTACTATTTAATTATTATTCCAGCAATGTTAGCTGCTGGTTTTGATGTTGTTACAGCTGTATTAATGATTTTATTGGGTGCTGGTGTTGGTGTTATGTTTTCAACACTTAATCCCTTTGCTATTGCTACAGCTTCACAAGCTAGTGGTTTAAATCCTGGTGATGGAATCATCTGACGTTTAATTTGTTGATTTTTAGCAACTATCGGTACTATTGCTTTTGTTATGTGATATGCAATCCGTGTTAAACGTAATCCTGAAAAATCAGTTGTTTTTCACTTACATAGTGAGCATCATGAAGAATTTATTAATAAAGAAGAAATACCTGAATTTACTAAACGTCGTAAAATTATTTTAGCACTATTTGGATTAACATTTTTAATTATGGTGCTTTGTATTATTCCATGAGGTAAAATTACAGGAACAACTATTTTTGATGATTTTCACAATACATTAATTAAATATTTTCCATATTTCACAAGTCAAATTAATGCATTTGGTGACTGAAACATTGAACTGTTAGCTTTCTTATTTTTCTTTGTTTCAATTATCATTGCAGCAATTGATTGAAAAGGCGAAGAACAATATGTTCGTAATTTTATTAGTGGTTCTTCAGAATTATTAGGTGTTGCTTTAATAATTGCTGTTGCTGGTGGAATTGGCTGATCATTACAACATTCAGGAATGCAACATGTTGTTGTTGGACAATTGCAAAGTATTGATAAATTACCAAGATTTGCTATTGTTATTATTGGTTTTTTTGTTTTTCTTTTGATTGCCTTTGTTATTCCTTCAACATCAGGATTTGCAAAAGCCGTTTTCCCTATTATTTCAAAAATAGTAATTCCTTTAGGATTAGGTTCAGGAATGATTACTACTTTTGTTATGGCTAGTGGTTGAATTAATTTATTTGCACCAAGTGCAGGTGTAATGATGGCAGGACTTGCCATTGCTAAAGTTCCCCTAACAAGTTTTTATCGAGCAATTTGACCATATACTATTGGTATTACTGTCTTTGCCTTAATAATGTTAAGTATTGGAACTTTATTACCTCAATCAATATTTTAGTAGAATTTAAAGCACTATGTTAATTAAAACTTTTCTCTAATTAGAGAAAAGTTTTTTTATTTTTTATTTCATTTTTATAAAATTAAACAGCATTTGGGAAAACATTCACTTTCACGATTTGTTTGCGTTTGTTCATTATTTAGTAGACTTAATTGATCATCTGCTAATTCTGAAATTTCTACAATTTCTACAACTTCATCTTCTGGTAAAAAAATTTGTTCTAATATTTTATTAATATTATTTCAATCATTTACAAAATTTTCACTCATTTTACTGTCTCTAATTATTTTTCCAGTAGCAGGATCATATTCTGTTGATTGACAAGAATTTAACAACATTTCTTCAACAAAAGCAGAAACTTTATAAATAATTAATAATTTTTGGTTAATATTATCATCACTTTTTTCTTTCTGTAATTGCTGTTTATACTTACTTAATTCATCTCATAATGATTTAATATTTTCCTTTTTTGCTGCTATTTTTCTAAAAATTTCTATAATTTCTTTATAATCAAATTTTATTTCAGATAGTAAAGATTTTAAATTCATATTTTTCCCCTTTCAAAATAAAAAACCTACTTGCTTAAAACTTAAACAATAGGTCAAAAAGTTATATTTTTTTATTTATAGAAATATTATACTTTATTATTTTTATTTTTTTTCAGATATTACTTTATAACAATAAATACTAATATAATTTTACTATTAATAATTTACAAATACACTCTTAAAGGTGTAAAAAAACCATAAAATTTTTTTATGCATTATAATAGTGTTAGTGAGTTATTTAAAATAATATGTTTTACATAAGATTATTGAAGATAATTTCTCACATCTATTCTAGATTTAACTGAGGAGGTTAAGAGAAAAATGAGGAATATGAGAACATTATTAAAGTTATTAGGTGCTAGTGTCATAACAACAGTACCAGTAACTACTGTTATAGCTTGTGGTAACAACAAAGAAGATCAGGTAAAAATATTACTAGATCAAGTATCAATAAATTTAGGTTTAACAAATAATGAAGGAAACGGTTTAAAAACTATTAGACTTAATTGAAAAAAAGATACATCCTTTTTCTGAATTGATAATTCCGATATTTTGGTTACTAAATTATTAGAAAAAGAGGCAACTACTGGTCAAGCCAAAGCTAAACATAAAGACAGTTTCTATTTTTTAAAATCTGTTTTACAACAGAAATTAACATCAGGAACAACACCTGAAGATGGTAATTTTGATGCAACGGAAGTTGCTAAAATTAAAAATAAAATATCTAATATAAAAGTTTCTACTAGTAAATTTGTAGAACCAAATGATGATGAAAAACTTGTAGTTGGTGATGGGACATATAATTTACAATTCTTTAAAGAAGATGGTAAAACAAATTTAGGGGATAAATATACAGTAAAAGTAATGACTGGAACTGATGCTTTATTTAATATTTTTGCAAGTGATAGTCCTGCTAAGTTAAGTTATAATGAATTTGTTTATGAAGGAAGTTCTATTGAGTATTTCCAAGCGGGTTATAAATTAGAAGAAACTGTTAATAAATGATTAAAAGATAAAACAGAAGTACCATTAATAAGCAAAAGCAGAACTGAAAAAGCTATTAAATTTAATAACTTTGAACAATTGGTTGGTTGAAAAGCAAAATTTAATGTTATAAATTTTGAAAGAACAGGAATACCTCGTCCAAATGATTTAACAGACGGAGATGAACTAACACTTTCTATTGCTTTAGTAAAAAACCAAGAAACTATTTCTTTAAAGTCAACAATAATAATAAGAATAAACAATTAATAGTAAAATAATAATGATATGATTAGCATAAAATTATTATTCAACTTTTCTAAAATATATTAATTAAGGTAATACTAGTCTAGTATTACCTTATTTTTTACTTCAAAATAATATATATTATTTTAATTCTTCGCTATTAATTTTCATTGCTGAGATTTGTTTTAATTGAAATTGTTCATGCACTACTGCTTCAAATTCTAAAACAACACCTACTTTAAACTTAAGAAAAGCATCATTAACATATTTTTTATTATTAAAAATTAAAACTGCCAATTGTTCAAAAGCATAATTTAAAATTTTATCAGAATTTGGTTCTAAAGAAAGATAACAAAATATTTGTTCATTCCTTAAATATTGCGATATCTCAAAACTATTATTTAATTTATCTAATTGTTTTCATAAACATGGTGTTAAAATAATTTTAGCAATACCATTATCACTATACTTAATACCATCTCTTTCGTAAGAAAAACCATTATTAAAAATAATGGTATTCATTCCTAATTCTTTATAATTAATAGTATATTCGGTTATTAACTCTGCAAAAATATTCTCATTACCTACTCAATCAGCGCTAAATTCTAGATTTTTATTAACAGTAATAATAAGAGCATTTGTTATTTTTTTACTTCATTGTAAAAATAGTTCTCATCGTTCAAGAATAACAAAAACTATTTCATCAATCAAAGTATATGGCATTGAAGATTCTTCTGCTAAAGCTGAAATTTTAGAAACAATATTACTACTTAAAAAATTAGATAATAATCTTACCTTATCACTTATTTGTAAATTTTTATTTTTCTTGTAAATTTTAATAATATGTTTACATGTACTTTTTTTCAAAACTAATTTAGCAGTACCGCGACGTTGATTTGAAAAATATATAAATGTTAGTAAATTATAACCGAATTTCTTTGTCATTATAATTCCCCTGACTATCTTAAATTATAAATTAAAAACTATTTTACTTTAAATTAATATAGTTTAATTATAACAGAACTAGAAAATTTAATAAACATATAAGTTTATTTCAAAAAAATTAAATTAAAAATCTCAATAAGATTTGTCCATAATTATGAAGAAAAGCAATAATAAAAAATAAATAGTATTATTTCATATTTTTAGATATAATTATTTTAATTTAATAAATGTATATATCTAATATAGCTATTTTTCTATATTAGGATTTTTATTAAATTAAATATCCAAATAAAAAAGGAAAAATAAAATGTTAAAAAAAATATATAAAGAAATATTTTCAACTATGTTAGTAATTGATAATAAAGATAATAAATTTTGTTTTAAAATAAATATAATTAAAACTTCTAATAAAATTAGACAAAAATACAATATTAAAAAAGAAATAATCAATGACTTATTATTACCATATAAAAATGTTACTAGTTATTCTACTGAATTATTTCCACTACACTATTTATTAGAAAATATTAGCAAAGACATTATTAACAATAATGCCTTTCAAAAAATATTAAATAAAAATATAATAAATAAAATAGAAAAAATCTATAAAAAATATCAAGATTTTGACCATGACTTTCAAAAAAGATTCTTTTATTTAGAAGTTGCCTATAATATTAAAACACCTACAAGCCAATTAGAAAAGAATTTACAAAAACATGGCCTTCAATCATTTAAAAATATGCTGAGTTATACTTGTAAGTGCAAGTAAATAAAATTGCAAAAAATTCTCATATAAAAATTTCATAATGCTAAATTTAGTTTAGAAAAAAGTAAGGAGTTTTTATATGAGTTATAAACATCTTGGCATAGATGAAAGGATTTATATTGAGAATCAATTGAAATTTAAATTTAAAATTAGTGAAATAGCTAAAAATCTTAATCGAAGTATTAGTACTATTATTCGAGAAATTAATAGAAATAAAGATAATAATCATTATTTTTCATTAATTGCACAAAATAAAGCTGAAAATCGAAAACAATCACATATTAGTTTTCATAAGTTTAAAAATAAGAATTTAGTAAAATATGTACAACAAAAATTACTATTAGGTTGATCACCTGAACAAATTTATGGCAGAATTAAAAATTTTCATAAAGAGTGAGTTATTAGTTTTAAAACAATTTATACTTGAATTTATTTTGGAATGCTTGATAAAGTTACTAGTAAAAATTTAAGAAGAAAAGGTAAAAAACGAAAATCTAAAGAAAATCGTGGCAAGTTTAATGGTAAATCAATTAAAGAACGAGATATAAATGTTAATGATCGTATAACACTTGGTCATTGAGAAGGAGATACTATAGTATCATCACGAGGTAAAAGCAAATCATGTTTAATAACTTTAGTTGAAAGAGTATCACGATTTACTTTAGCAATATTAGTTAAAAACAGAACTACTAAAGTTATTAATAAAAATGTTAGTTATTATTTATCAATTCTTCCTAAAAACATTGTTAAAACTATTACTTTTGATCGTGGCAAAGAATTTTCAAATTGACAACAACTTGAAAAAAATTTAGATATAAAAATTTATTTTGCCAATCCATATTCACCTTGACAAAGAGGTACTAATGAAAATACTAATGGTTTAATTAGAGAAAAATTTCCTAAAAAATTTATTTTTTCAAAAACTAATAAAAATGAAGTTCATAAATTTATATTGTCTTTAAACCAAAGACCAAGAAAAATACTAAATTATCTTTCACCAATCGAATATTTGGATAGAAAAATAATTTAGTTGCACTTACCTTTACAATTTAGCATATTTTAATAAATCAAGGAACTAAACCAATTAAAGAAATTTTTAATATTCAAAATAATAAATTATTAGCAACAGATATAAATAAATTAGATAATAACTTATTACCAATAAATAATTGTAATAATAAAAGTTTCTCTATTATATAATCCCACTATATTTTTTAAGGGGCGCACAACTAATACGATGAATATCACAAATACCATAATTTTGTAATGCTATCTGATGATTTTTTGTATAATACCCTTTATGATTTTTAAACCCATAATTAGGATATTTAGTATCATAATCAATCATAATTTTATCTCTTACTACTTTAGCAATAATCGAAGCGCTAGCAATATTAAGTGATTTTTGATCACCTTTAACTATTGCTTCAACTTTTCCTAGAAAATTAGGAAATTGTGGTTTTTCAAAATCAACTAAACACACATCAGGTACTATTTTTAATTTATTAAATGCTTCTATCATTGCTAAAATACTAGTCTGCTTAGGATTATGAATATTAACAAATTGATGACTTTTAATACTAACAGCAACTGTTAGTGCATTATCAATTATAATTTGATACATTGCTATTCGTTGTTTTGTTGATAATTGTTTTGAATCTTTAATTAAAGGATGATTAAAGTTTGGTTTAAGAATAACGCTTGCAACAACAATTGGTCCTGCAATAGCTCCCCTTCCCACTTCATCAAAACCAGCAATTAATGTTCCTGATGAATAATTATCAATTTCGTATCGTAAACTACTTTTCATGTTTTAAAATCTTAGGTGGTATTTCAAATGAAATTAATCCTAATTTCCCTACTTGTAAATCATTAATAAATAAATTCATGGCACGATGAGTATTATCTTCATCATTAGCCAATTTTAAATGATATTTTTGTGCTAATTTCTTAAAATAAAGAAATAATGTTTCATCATTAATATTTTTAATTTCAAAATTAATATTATAATATTTTACTAATCTTTCATAATAATTCTCAAGTAAAAAGGTTAAAGCAAAATTAGCCATTTCTTCTAAAAATAAATGTTTAACAGGAATTGCTTTAATTAAAGCTAAAATCATTACTACTTTTTGATCATTCATTTTTGGTGGTAAAATACCAGGACTATCTAACAAATCAATCGTTGGATTTAATTTAATTCATTGTTGACCTCTAGTAACACCAGGTATATTAGCAGTTTGTGTTACTTTACGTTGTAATAAATTATTGATAAATGTTGATTTCCCCGTATTTGGTAATCCCATAATTAATACCTTAATTTTTGGATTAACAATACCTTTTGCCAATTGTTTTTCCATTTGTGGCTCCATTAATTTAGTAATTAAATTTAATAACTGCGGTTTCATTTTTGTAGTTAATGATTTTGCCAATAAAACAGAAAAACCTTGACTTTCAAAAAAATTAACTCATTCTTTAGTAAAATTATCATCTGCTAAATCAACTTTGTTAAGAACAATAATTCTTATTTTTTTCTCTAATAAACGATCTAATAAAGTACTTTTTGTTGCTAATGGTGCTCGTGCATCTAAAACTTCAATTGCAACATCAATAATTGGTAACTTAGTTTCAATTGCTTTAATGGCTTTCATCATATGACCAGGGAATCAATGAATTTGATTATGGGTACTTTCATTAGGCATTTTTTTAACTCCTTTAATACATTTTATTATTATTTTATATCAATTTAGAAAACCACCATTGATTTTAATAACGGTGGTTTAATTATTATTTAACAGGTTTTACTGTTTTAATTTCTTTAATTCTAGCAGCTTTACCGCTTAATTTACGTAAGTAGAAAATACGTGCTCTTCTTACTTTACCCTTACGAATAACATTAATTTTATCAATTAATGGTGAATGTAAAGCAAATGTTTTTTCGACACCTTTACCACCAACAGTTTTACGAACAATAACATTTTGCGTAATTTCTGAACCTTTGCGAGCAATAACTACCCCTTCAAACATTTGAATACGTTCTTTTTTTTCTTCTTTAATTTTAGAAAATACTTGGATTGTATCTCCAGATTTAAAATTAGGAAGATTATGATTTAGTTGACTTTCACTAACTAATTTAATAATTGCATTTTGCATGTTTTATTTCTCCTTTCGTTTATTTTTTTTAAGTAAAGATTTATATTCTTCAATTATTATTTTATCTTTTGCAGATAATTGATATTTTTTAAATAAATCAATTCTTTTTTTATAAGTATTAATTAATGCTTGTTGATGACGATATTCTGCTATCTTTTCATGGTGACCACCAATTAGAACCTCTGGAACTTTCATACCTAATACTTCTTCTGGTCTTGTATATGTTGGATAATCCAATAATGAATTATTAAAAGAATCATTAAGATGAGATTGATGTTGAATAACGTTAGGAATTAACCTAGTAATACAATCAATAATAACCATTGCTGGTAATTCACCACCAGTTAATACATAATCACCAATTGAAATCTCTTCATCAATATAAGACATAATGCGTTCATCAATACCTTCGTAATGACCACAAACTAAAATATAATTAATATTTTTTTGACTATATTTATAAGCTAATTGTTGATTTCATTGTTGACCTTGTGGACTAAGTAAAATTGTTTTAGCCTCAGGATATTTAAGTTTTACGCTATTAATAGCATTAATTACTGGCATTGCTTGTAAAACCATACCATTGCCACCACCATAAGGAGCATCATCAACTTGTTGGTGTTTATTATTAGCAAAATTTCTAATATCAATAATATCAATGCTAATTTGTTTTTTAGTAATAGCTCGTTTGATAATTGATGTTTGCATAAAATCATTAAAAGCATTGGGAAATAAAGTTATAATTGTGAATTGGTTTTTAGTCATTATTAATTAATCCTTCAATAATATTAAAATAAACTTTTTGTTCTTCTTTATTAATTTTATTAATAAATACTTTATTATTAGGAATAAAAAAGGTTTTTTTATTAGTCATTTTTATTTCTCATAAACCTTGATGATTATTATCTAAGAAAGCAATAACTTTTCCTAAAAAAGCATTATTCTTAGCATCAAATGCTTCATAATTTAGAATATCTTCATAAAATCAAGGTAAGTTGTCATTAATTATTTCTTCAGTATTAATAACTAAATTTTTATTTTTCATACCTTCTACTAACTCAATAGTATTATAATTTTCAAATGTTAATAATAAAAACTGCTTATGATTTCTTACTCTTGAAATAATTAAAGGTGTTAGTTGTTTAGTTTCTTCTAAATAAACTGTTGTTTTTTCTTTTCATGAAAATTTATTACCATAATAATTACATAAAACCTTAACTTCACCAATAAGACCATGAGTATTAACAATAGTACCTAATTCTAAATATTTCATCTTAAAACTCATTAATTACTAATTTAATAGTATTATTTTCTAAATATGCTTTACTTTCAATAATTGTTGATAATGCACGAATAGTATTTCCTTTTTTACCAATCAATACTGATATTAATGATTTTGGTACCATTAATATTAAATCATAGTGATTTTTTTCTACTAATTCGCGAATCTCAACTTCACAAATTTTATCAAGTAAAATTGGTTCAATTAAATGTTCTAACAATGTTACATACATATTAATTAATCACTTGTAGCATATTTTAATATTAAGTAGCAGGTGCTTCTTCTTTTTTAATAGAATTAGTAGTAGCAGTTTTTTTATTTTTTACAGTAAGTTTTTTTGTTATTTTTTTAGGTTTGCTACTTTTTCTCTCTTGTCTTAAATTATGAAATTTAGTCATAATTCCTTCTGTTGATAATAAACTACGAACAGTTTCTGTTGGTTGAGCACCATTTGATAAAAATTTTAATGCTTTTACTTCATCGATAGTTACTTGTTTTTCTTTGCTTGTTGGATTATAAGTACCTAATTTATCAATATATCTACCATTAAGTTTTGTTCTTGCATCAATCGCAACAATTCTGTAACTAGGTTGCACTGATTTACTTTTTCCTGTTGGTATTAAGCGTAATTTAACCATAAATTACCTCCTTCTATTAATTTGTGGCAAATAAACCTTTTTAATAATATCTTATTCACATAATGATGTCAAGTTAAAATACTTAACAGATAAAAAGATTTTAAAATAATAATTTCTTTATTTTTACTAAGTTACATATTTTTTCTAAATAAATAAGTTTTTTTATTAAAAACACTTACTGATATAAGTATTTAAATAATTTATTTATTAATATTTAATTATTAAAATAATTGTTAATTTTAATAACTACATTTATCTATTTATATTTTTGGCAAAATTGGTTTACTAAAAATACTGGTTGATTGAGAACTTACATCATCATCATTAATAAATGGATTTAATTTTTCTGGATAAGAAGATTCTTCACTATCGCTACTTGCATTTGAGTCAAAACCACTATCTTGTGAACAAAATGACCTTCTTTTTTTACTTAGTACTTCAATTGCTTCCTCTGCAATTTCACATTCAGGTTCATTATTAGTTTTTTCACTGAGCATTTTTTTAAATTCTTCTTCTAAAATGTCAACTTCTGCAAGAACACTAGTTATTTCAAACATATTTTTCTTTAGTTTTTCAATCAAAATAGTAGTTTTTTCTTCTTTTAGTTTTTCATTTTCTAATTCTTTCGCTTTTATCAATTCTTCATTATTAATTTTATAATTTTCTAATTCTTCTTGTTGAACTGTTATTTTTTTATTTCAATCTCAAAAACCAAAAGTAATAATTTTTAAAAAATTAGTTTTTCATTTACTAATTTTTTTATTATTTAAACTTGTAATAATATTACTATATTTATTATTGACTACTAAACAATTATCAATAGTTTGTTGATTTTGATCTAAAATTTTGGCAATTTGTTCTATTTCATATTTATAATTTTCCTGATATTTTTTCTTAGTTTTTTTTATTTCTTCTTTTAAAAAAATAAAAAAAATATTATATTTTTGTTCTTCTTCTATAGTTATATTAAATAATGAAAAAATATTGTTTAATTTTTCAATTAATTCATTATATATTTCTATATTTTCTCTTATTTCATGATAATAATATTGTTGCATCAAATCTATACTATTAATATTATTTGTATTTAAACTTTTTATAAACTTATTTATATTAACTAAATCATTTATCATTCTTCTTTACCTCTTATTTTTTTTATTAATAAACCCATTTACTTAAAAAAAGCAATGGGTAAAAAACTTATATTAAACTTAATAATTATATTGTACATATTATTTTTTGTTTTACAAAATTTATTTATTTTTCATAAAATTAGTTTTTTACTCTTATTAAAGCCAAAATACTACGATTTTAATAATCTATTTTATAATTAATTTATAGTAAAAAATGCTTTTAACCAATAATTATCGCTAATACTAAAGTTTTTTTTACAATTAATAATAATTTCCAAAAAGAAGAAGTTTCAAATATTATGTGTTAGAATAAGAATACAAGATTCACACTATCACATCTTGTCCCATAAGTGTTTAACTAAGTTTTTGATTATAAAATTAATATTTAAAAAATTAGAAAAAATATAAAAGTTTATAAAAAACTTGCATAACAAATTATACTTATTTAAAAATTATTAGACTCCCTTGTATAAAGAATTTGAGATAAAATATGAGCATTACTTCAATTTTAAAGTATATGTTGATGTTATATAAATATAATAATAACCTACTTTAAAATCATTAAATAATTTTAAAAATAACATTTTAGAATTTAAAGTTAATAATATTTTTTAACTTGTTTAAAAAATATTAAAATTGGTAATTTTTATTAAAATTTAAAAAAGTCATTTATAATGATAGAAGATTAAAAGAGATAACTGACTTTTAAAATATATTTTAATTAAAAGTTATCAAATTATAAAAGAAAGTTAGGTGCCAAATAATGTTAATTAATATAACAACTAATAATTGCATCATTAAAATAGAGTTTTTTATTTCAATGTTTCATTGATACAAACTTAACTATTGAACAAAAAAAATACATCTGATTATCTAATGATTTAAAAAATTTTTAAATATTTTTTCAAGTTATTTAAAAAACTAAAGTTAATAGTCATTTTTTAACTTGTTTAAAAAAATATTAAAATTGGTAATTTTTACTAAAATTTAAAAAAAGTCATTTATAATGATAGAATATTAAAGAAAATAGTTGACCTTAAAACACTTTTTAATTAAATTATTAAAACTACAAAAAAAGAAAGTTAGGTGCCAAATAATGTTAATTAACAAAACAGCTGATGAGTGTATCATTGAAACTGGCGGTGCTTTATTCCAATGTTTCGTTGATACAAATTTAACTGTTGATCAAAAAAAAATGTGTATAAATTGAATTGTTTTATTTTTAAACTATCAAGATGCAGTTATTCTTTATGATGAAGAAAAAATTAATAGTTTACAAAAAGAACTTTCAGAAACATTCACAACAGATTATTATAAAAATGCTTTAAAAGAATTTAATAATGCAAATCTTATATATAAAAAAACTATACTTACCAATTTTAAAAACGTATGTTTGGAAAATACTTCACAAGATATTGTTAATATTATCACTGAATTCCATCAGTCATTTATTAAAACAATAGATGAACATAAAAAATCACTTACCTTTTTGAATTTAAATAAAATATATGAAAATCTTTTATTATTATTTTTTATAATTCACTACCATTTAGGCTATCAATTTAAACAAGAATTAATTCCAATCATTAGAAGTTTCACTAATATGATTAAAATTCCTATTTATATTGAACAAAATGATAGTCATGTTAAAATGTTATTAATGAAAAAAATTTTGCAAGATAATGAACAATTATTTGAAGATCTTGAATTAATTCAATTGAGAAATTTTATTCATAGTTTAGATGATATATTTGCTAATGGTCTTAATATTAGTAGTGCCATTGAAAAATTAATATTAACTAGACCACATAAAATAAAACATTCAATGAATATGTTATTTAAAAAACACGATATTAAACTACAAGAAATACTTTGAAAAAATAACAAAGAAAGTAATCCTACTATTGGTAATATGATTATGCACTTATTTGCTTATGAAACATATTATGTGCAAAGAAATCACAACTATGAAACATATGAACAACTAGTATTAAATAATGTTTTAACAGATCCTCTTTTTCAAAAAATATTTGTTGAATATAAAACAAAAAATCAAATTAATAAGGTTATTTAAAAATAATAATTACTTTAATTTTCTAAGTAAAAAATTAAAGTAATTTTTTTACACTTTTTTATACAAATTAAAAAACATAAATCAAAATATATATTATTTTTTTTATATCTAATCTTAATATTTAAAAATATAAATATTTTTAAATATCATTATAAAATTAACTTGTCACTACTATTGGTTTTTTCTCCAAAGTGACATAATTAACATTTTTTTATATTGAAAGGAACAATAATAAAATGTCAACAAATAAATATGATTTTGATATTGAAAAAGATAAAAATTGAGAACAAGCAGTGAAATGTAAAGAAAATATTTTTATTAAATGCCGAACAGAAAAAAATAGCATTATATGCAAATTATTAGAAGATAAAGATAAAACAGAAATGCAACAAAATGAAGTAAAAACATTTCAAACACTATTTAAAAAAAGAACGTCAGAAAATAAAAATTTATGTAATGAAAATTTAGAAAATATACAATTTGAACAAATAACTACATGAAATAAATATTTACAAAAAGAAATTAACAGTAATACCACTAATTATTTTTTTGATAAAAAAAGAAGAAGCAATACTTTTTAATCAATATTATATTAATTTTACAATAAAAATGTACCTTTAAATTTTTAGGTACATTTTTATTATTTTCTATTTTTTATTAACTTTGTATCATTCTAATTCTAAATCTTGTGCAACATCCATAACTACTTCTGACATTGTTGGATGTGGATGACAAGAAGAGGCTAATTCAACAATAGTACCTTCCGTTTGCATAATATTAACAATTTCAGCAATTATATCAGTAGCCGTTGAACATAAAATATGAGCACCTAGGATTTCTCCATATTTTTTATCAATAATTATTTTAACAAAACCATCAGTCTCACCATCAGCCAATGCCTTACCATTAATAGTAAATGGTATTTTCTTCATCAAATATTCTTTACCTAAAGATTTACATTCAGTTTCAGTTAAACCAACACTTGCCACTTCTGGGAATGAATAAATACAACTAGGCATTTTATTATAATCTACTTCTTGCTCTTTCAATGGATGATTATCAGCATCCGTTCTACCTTCTTTAACTAAAATATTATTAAGCGCTGCTAATCCTTGTGTTGATGCAACATGAGCAAGCATTCTTTGACCATTAGCATCTCCAATTACATATATATTATCAATAACATTATTGTTAGCATCTAAAGCTTCCAATTTATTATTTACGGCAAATGCTTGATTAGGCTTAATTTGAATTCCCAAATTAGTAAAACCTTCAGTAATCGGCGTTCTTCCAGTACTTAATAAACAATAATCACTAGTTACTGTTAATGGTTTTTTATGTTCTTTATCGGTTGCAACATAATAAGTTAAAGTTTTATCCTTTAATTCATTAACACTATGACCAGTAATAATATTAACACCATTTTTTTCAAGAATTTTAGTTAAAGTTGTGCTAATATCTTCATCTAGTAATGCTAAAATACGATCTAAATATTCAATAATAGTAACTTTAGTACCAAGTGTACTAAATAAACAAGCAAACTCAATTCCAATAACACCACCACCAATAATAGTTAGTGTTTTTGGAACTTCTTTTAAAGAAAGAATTTCAATCGAAGTTAATAATGTTTGGTTTGTTTTTAAATCTTTTTCACTTAAACCTTGTGGACCATTAGGATTATCAAACATTTTTACTTTTGAACCAGTAGCAATTATCATATATTTAGTAGTATATTTCTTTTCTTTACCATCTTTAGCTTTCACTAAAATCGTATTTTTATCAATAGCACTTCCAATCCCTAATAATTGTTCTACTTTATTAGATTTCATTAAAAAGCCAACTCCACCAGTTAAACCTTTAACAACACCAGTTTTACGATCTTGCATTACTTTTCAATTAATTTCAATATTTTTTTTATCTTTAATAGCAACACCATATTTATCAGCATTTTCAATATAATGAAAAACTTTTGCGCCCTTTAGTAACGTCTTAGTAGGAATACATCCAACATTTAAACAGACTCCACCTCAGTTATCTTTTTCAACAATTGCAGTTTTTAAACCCATCTTTGCTGCTCGAGCCGCTGTTACATAACCACCAGGGCCTGCCCCGATAATTATTAAATCAAAATCATAGTTAGACATCTTTTACATTTTCTCCTTAAGCTAAAATTAATGTTGGATTTTCTAATAACTCTTTAAGTCGAGAAAGGAAATAAGCAGCAGGTGCACCATCAATAACACGATGATCAATTGAAAGTGATAATGGAAAGAACTTATGTTCAACAATTTTACCATCAGCAATAATTAGTTTTTTTTGCATCATCCCTAGACCCAAAATTGCTACCTCTGGATAATTAATAACTGGTGTTCCCATTTCAATTCCTGCTGAACCAAAATTAGTAATAGTAAATGATCCACCTTGCATTTCATCACCTTTTAATAGCCCCTTACGAGCTTTATCACCTAATGAATTAACTTGTCTTGCTATTTCAAATAATGAAAGTTGATCAGCATTTTTAATAACAGGAACTACTAAACCCTTTTCAGTATCAGCTGCCATACCAATGTTATAATATTTTTTAACAAGAATTTCATTATTAGCCATGTTCAAAGTTGAATTAAGTAATTTAAATCGTTCTTCTTTTAACGCTTTAGCAACAGCCTTTACAAAGAATGGCATAAATGTTAATTTAGCACTACCATCTGGATCTTTTTCCGCTGGTTCTTTTAAAGTTGCACGTAATTGTACTAAGTTTTCAGCATCAACATTAATCATTAAACTAACATGTGGTGCTGTATAAACTGATAATGACATTTGATTAGCAACAGCCTTACGAATTCCTGATAATGGTAAATGTTCAACATTACCAAAACTTTCGATTTTAGTAACATTAATACCTTGTGAACTAATAGTTGTAGCAGAAACTGAAGATATTGAATTAATAGGTGTTGTTGATGCAGTAGTACTAGTTATTGTACCACCATTCTTGGCATTTAATAAATCATCTTTTAAAATTCTACCACGAGGACCAGTTCCTTTAATTGTTCCCATATCAACACCTAAGTCACGAGCCATTCTACGTGCTAATGGTGTTGCTAATACTTTACCCGTTTGTTGAATAGGTTGCACATTTTGTTTTGGTAATTCAACTGGTGATACTGTAGATGTACTAGCAACTGATTCAGATTTTGGTCAAGAATTTGTTGATGAAGGACTTTTATTATCACTAATCGTTCCACCAAACTCAACAATAACAGCACCTGATTTAATACTATCTCCTTCTTTAACAAGAATCTTAGAAACTTTACCATCCGCTTCGGCTTTAATACTATCTGAAACTTTATCTGCTTCAATATCAACAACATTATCACCTTTTTTTACATTATCTCCAACTTTAACATGAATTTGAGTTACAGTAACTTCATCGATTCCATCCATATCTTTAAACTTCAATTCCATCTTTTCACTTTCCTTTCTTTAAACAACTAACTAAACTGGATAATTCATCATTAGTTTAACTTTTTCCATAATTTTATCTGGACTAATTATAAATCATTTTTCACCTTTAGACAGTGGAACAGTAATATCATAACCTGTTAATCTTGTTGGAGGACATTCTAAATATTCAAAACACTTTTCATTAACAACGGTAATAATTTCTGAAGCAACTGAAAATGAACGAACCGCTTCTGAAACAACTAATAATCTTCCTGTTTTTTTAACAGAATTAACAACTGTTTCTTCATCTCATGGTTGTAATGTTTGTAAATCAATTAATTCAATTTTAAAATTTTCTTTTTCTTCTAAAATTTTAACAGCAGCTTCACAATCATAAACTTTTGAACCATAAGTTACAATCGTTAAATCAGGTTTTTCTTCAGACTTATACTCTTTAAGAACTTTAGCTTTACCAAGAACAGCCACTTCATAAGCATCACTAACTTCTTCTCTAACATCATATGTATAATTATTGCTAGTATAACTATTGAAATAAGTTCCTAAACATTCTAAAACAATAACAGGATCTGGACTTTCAATTGCTGCCAATAATAATTTTTTAGTATCATTAGGTTTTGAAGTCATAACTACTTTTAAACCTGGAATATGACAAAATAAAGCTTCAATTGCTTCTGAATGATGCTCCAAAGCACCATTATTACCATTATTTCAATCATATGAAGGCATACGTACTACCATTGAACAAGTGAATCTACCACGAGAACGATTTCTCATTCGTGCAGCATGACATAACAATTGTTGAAAAGCAGGGAAAGCAAATCCTGAAAATTGCATTTCAATAATTGGATTTAAACCATTAATTGCCATTCCAACTGCACTACCAGCAATAACTGCTTCAGCAATTGGTGCATCAAAACAACGATTAACGCCAAATTTTGCTTGTAAACCTTTAGTTGCTCGAAAAACACCACCAACATTACCGGCATCTTCACCATAAACAACAACATTAGGATTTTTTTTCATTGCTAATTCTAAGGCTAAAGTAATAGCTTGCACATTATTTCTTTTCATAATTATTTTTTCTCTCCTTCATTGAAGAAAGCTTTTGCTTCTGCTTTTTGTTCTATTAATTGTGGTGTTAATTTTTCATATGTATAATCAAATATTTCATCAATTGAAACATTTTCATTTTTTAATGCTCAAGTAATTGCATCATTAACCTTTTTAGTAATTTGTTTATCTAATTCTGCTTGTTTGTTATCATCTCAAAGTTTAATTGATTTTAAATATTCTCTAATACGATCAATTGGATCTTTTTTTAATCATTCTTGTTCAATTTTATAATCTTCAGCAGAAAAATAATCTTTTTTAATATCAAAAGCAGAATGCGCATTTTGACGATAAGTAACAGCTTCAATTAATGAAGGACCATTACCTTTTTTTGCTCTTTCAATTGCTTCTTGTGTAGCATAATAAACAGCAAAAAAATCATTACCATCAACACGAATATTAGGTACGCCAAATGCTGTTCCTTTTTGTGCAAAAGTTGAACTCATTGTTGCTTTAGCAGTTGGTGTATCTAATGACCACTGATTATTTTCAACAAAGAAAACAACAGCTAATTTATGGATAGCAGCAAAATTAATTGCTTCAGAAAACTCACCTTCAGAAGTACCACCATCACCAATCGTAGTAATAACAATTCCTTTATCTTTTTTATATTTTTCAGCAAAAGCAATACCTGTTGCATGTGAATATTGAGTAGCAATTGGAATATTAACTGGTAAAATATTAACACCTTTCGGCATTTGACTTCCCATTTCATTTCCTAATCAATATTGAATTACTTTTTCAACTGGATATCCAGCAGTAATTCATGCTGCATTATTACGATAGGCTGGTACTAATCAATCAATACCTGGTCGTAAACAACTAGCATAAGCAACTTCAACACCTTCTTGACCTTTTGAAGATAAAAAGTTAATAACTTTTCCGATTACTTTTGGAATTCCATTTACTAATTTAACTTGTCCTTTTTCATCTTTTTCATAGTTTAATTCCATTTGCATTTGTTCTTGTATTCGTGAAAAACACATGTTTTCATATGCTTTTAATAAAACCTTACTATCAAATTTTTTTAAATAATCAACAAAATTAGGATTAATTACTCCTTTTTCATTTAATATTTGAAAAATTTCTTTTTGGGGATTATCAAATTTCTCAACTCACATTTAAATTTTCCTCCTAAATATTTTAGCTAATTGCAGTTACACTTTTAATTATACTAATTTTTAAAATAATGAATGAACATACCTTTTCATTATACTACTAATAATTGTTGGTTCAAGATAATTTGTACTAAAATATTAATTTATCTCCCGTTTTATTAATATCATATTTTTTTATTTCCTATTATCATGTAAAAATGAAAAATATATTCTAACAATAAACAAAATAAAAAAATAATTCAAATAATAATATCGTTGTTTATTTATTTTTTTACAACATAAAGTCCTAATAAAATTAGGACTTTATAATAAAATTTATAATCATAAAACATTATCAAGATAATAAATATACAATAAAAATATTTTTATTTAATGTAAGATAAATATTCTTCATATCCTTCTGTAATCATTTCTGATAATGGAATAAAACGTAAAGCTGCTGAATTAATACAATAGCGTAAACCGCCTTCTTTTTGTGGACCATCCTTAAAAACATGCCCTAAATGAATATCAGTTTTTTTAGAACGTACTTCAGTACGCTGCAACATTAGATTAGTGTTATCTTCCTTTTTAAGGATAACTATTTCACTGATTGGTCTTGTAAAACTTGGTCAGCCATGACCAAAATTACATTTATCTGATGATGCAAATAATGGTTCACCTGATAAAATATCGACATAAATTCCCTTTTCCTTATTATCTCAATATTTATTTTTAAAAGGAAGTTCCGTTACTGATTTTATAATGACCTCATATTGTAAAGTAGTTAACTCATTAATAGTTTTAATTTTTCATTTTTGTTTCATATTTTTATTACCTTTTTCTAAATAAAATATTAATTTTTAGTTGAATAATTATTTTCTAACTTTCTTAACTCATCCCTAGTATCTTTAGGTAAACTTTCACCATAATCCATAAGTTTAACCATTTCCTTAAAAGCAGCTTTAGGAATAGCTAATTTTTCAATATCTTTTTCAGTAATATGTAAATTAATTTTATCAATTTGCATAGTTTTTATTTTTCTAACAAAATCAGGTTCGGCTACAAAAACAGAAGATAATCCTATCATATCCCCATATTCTAAGGCTTCTAAACATTTATCAGAACTATTTATACCACCACTCACAATAACAGGAATACGTTAATTAATGTGTTGATAAACAACTTTATTCACTAATTGATTAAAATATTTCCCCTGAGATTGAACTTTATATTTATATATATTTCTTCCCCAACTGGCTAGTGCTAAATAATCAATTTTAATGTTTATTAATACTTGATCCATGAATTGTAAAAAATCTTCAATTGGATAACCTATTTCTTGACCTCTAGTTTCTTCAGCTGTAGCTCGATATCCTAAAATAAAATTTTCACTAGCGTGCTTATCAATTGTTTCTCTTACTGCTTGTAAAATTTCTAATCCCAAACGTGAACGATTTTCTAAATTTTGATTACCATAAATGTCATTTCTTTGATTACTAATTACTGAAAAAAAAGCTTGAATTAAAAGTTTTTGTGCTGAAGAAATTTCGACACCATCAAAACCAGCTTCAATAGCCCTTAAGGTAGCTTTTTGATAATCTTTAATTAATTCTTTGATTTGCTTAATACTCAGTTCTTGAACTTCATGTGGAAAAGGATACATAAAAGATTGTTTAGAAGGTCCAACTACATAACCTAAACGATTTAAACTAATTATAGAAAAACGACCTGAATGTGCTAACTGTAAAATAGCTTTTGCACCTTTTGATTTCATAGCATTAGCAACTTGTTTTAATGAATCAATATGTTCGTCATTAGCAACAGAAAAACCAAATTCAAAAATTTGTCCCTCTAAATTAATATAAGCAGCACTAGATATCGCTAAGTATGCACTATGAGCTCTTTTAAGAGCATAATCAATATCTTCTTTACTAGCAAAACCATCATAACTAGAAACATTTAAGGTAATTGGTGAAAGCACAAACCGATTATCAAAAACAAAATTTTAAATTTTGATTGGTGAAAATAATTTAGAATATTTTTTATTCATGTTAACTCAAAATTAATTCTAACAATTGGTCATTATCTATTTTCTTAAAAAAATATGAAGAAATATCCAATTCTTGTAATTTTATTTTTAAATCTTGTTTAATCATTTTAGTACCTTCAAGACCTTTCTCAAAAATAGTTAAATCTTTTGTAACAAAAAAATCACCACTAATTTTGCAACTTTTAATTTTACCATTATCAATTATTAATGAAATATTCATTGTTCCAATTTCTAAACGTGCTTCACGATTATATTGATAGCGGGGACTTAAACCATAAACCCATTCTCAATTCTTATACTTTTGATCAACTAACTTGTCAATTTCTAGTCATTGCTCATTTGATAAAACGTATCGTTCAACATCTGCTATTTTTTCTACATTCATCAATCGTTTAATAATTTCATCTTTAAACTCAAAAATAGTTAATTTTTTGAATTGTTCATTAAGGTGATTTTTTAATTTATCTACTCTTTGATTAATTGATTTAATTCCTTTTGATTCAATTTTTTTACGACTTGGTTTAAGTGCCAAGATCATAGCATCCAAATCAATATCATAAAGTAATGAATAACCACCATAAATAATATTTTCTTCTTTTAACATAGCTGCTCCAGAAACTTTTTTACTATTAATTGTCAAATCATTTTTTCCACTTTGCATGATATTTTTAATCCCCATATCTTTAAGCACTTTTATAATTGGCTTATAGAACTCTTGGTAATTAGCATAAATCGAATTAGTATTAGAATTTAATGGAATTAAAAAACAAAAATTTACTGAATTTGAATCAATAAAAATAGCTCCTCCTCCAGTATCACGACGAACAACTGGAATATTATTTTTATCCAAATATTCTTTATTAACTTCAACCTCTGGATTTTGAAAATATCCCAATTGAATATGAGGATCACAAATAAAAGGAAATATTATCGTTTTGTTTTTTACTTTTAAATTATGTAGTGCTCATACTTGAATCGCTAAAGCATAAGCTCCATCTTTGATATATTTACCATTTCTTATAGGTTCAATTAAAATCATAATATTCCTCCAATTTTATTAAGTTTGTAAATCAATTTTAATTATCTTCAAGTTCTAAAAATTCTTTTTCAACTACATCTGTTAATTTCAAAATTCAATTATCTTTAGACTTTTTTGAATTGAAAAGAGTTGGATTTTCAATTGCTCTTTGATTATATTCCAAAACCTTTCCTGTTAGTGGACTGCACGCATGCAAAATAGCTTTTGAAGCCTCTACTGTTAATACTAAATCATTTTTATTAACTACATCATTTTCTGTATTATATTTAACATAACACGCCATACCCATATCATCTTGTAATTTGGGTGTAGGACTAATTATGTATATATTATCTTTTTTTTCTATTATTAAACAATTTGCATTTTTTTTCATTTTTTACCCCCTAAAATAAAATAAGAAATGTTCAATGAATAAATTAAGACTATAATAACTTTTCTTAACTCTATCTAATTATTATTCATTTCATATTTATTAATAAAATTTTTTATCTCATTAATATAAGTTTGATGAGCATTTGGCAAAGTTTCAACATGACCAATATTTTCTAAAAATAAATAATTATAATTTTTATTATTACCTTTAATTTGAAAATTATGAATAACATTTGACATGAAAAATGGGACAAAATCATCTTTTTTACCATGAATTAATAAGGTAGGAACTTTAAATCCTGTTTTTAGTTTTTTTAATAAATCATATTCTAAAATATTTGTATTTGTAAATTTTTGATATCTTTTAGATATACCATTACTAATTAATCATCAAGGTTTTTTATAACGATATTGCATAACGTAACGAAATTGAACAAGTAAATTAGAGAATCCACAATCAGTAATTGCTCAATTAATTGAACTGATTGGTGCATAATTCAACAAATAATAATTAATTGTTGATGCACCCATACTATTACCAATTAAACCAATTGTTTCAACTTGATAATTAGTCTTTAATCAATTAATTAAACAATTAACATCTTGCGCACAAGTAAGACCAGTATCACTATATTGACCATAAGTTTTACCATGAGCAACACTATCAAATGTTAAAATATTATATCCTTCTTGATAAAATCAAGACACTAACCTTAAAGCTAAATATTTATTTTCAGTTCAACCATGAAAACCAATAACTCATTTCTTGCTTTTATTTTTTTGAATAACAGTTAAACAACTAATATCTTCATTATTATTATTTTTAATAACAAATTCTTGATAATTTTCTTTTTTTCAATCAATTGGATAACCATATTTATTAAGTTCTTTAATCTTACAATCATAATAATGATAATCAAAACTATTAATATCAACTAATTGATCATCATTAATTTTAACATTTCCTTCTTTTTGATAAGTAAAACAAAATTTAAAAAATTGTTTTTGATATTTTTTTGAATAAAAATAAACAAAAGGAAATAATAAAATAACTAATAAAATTTTGCTAAAAGAATAACAAAATTTTTGATAACCATTCATTAAAATTTCGTCACTAACAGAATCATTTATTACCTTCATTTCCCAGTCTCTCCTATCTAACAAATTTGTATCAAATCCATATTTGATTAAAAAATAACTAGTTTTATTTCTTATGTACCATATCCTTTTTTTATTACAATCTAATTTTCCTTAAAAAATATTTTTTTTCAAGATCTATTTTTAAATTTTATAATTTTTCTTTTTTTAATTATAAAAATAATATATTATTCAATATTTAAATAAACTTATTATATTTTTAAAAAATAAGAATATATTTTGTTTAATTGCTTATTTTCTAGTACCATGTAAAAAAGAAAAATATGATCCAACAGCAAACAAACTAATAAATGTTAGGCAAGAAAATACTGGTTGATAAATATTGGTGAATGATAGTTTATAATCAACTGAAAGAACAATCTGAAAAAAATTATAATAATTCTTATCACTTTGACTATAAAAAATAAAATTAATTCAAGTTATATATTTTTGTGGTACAAAATATCCAATAATAATGGTTGGTGTTGAAATTGTATATGTCATATCAATAAAAAAGTCACCAAATAAAATAGAAGTTAAAAAAATAATTATATTAATTGTTTGAATTATATAAAGATTTTTTATAGAACCAGAAATTAATAAAGCCAAGAAAAAAATAACAATAATATTTAGACTAATACTAAATATAAGACCAAATCATTGTGAAAAAGTTTTCATTGCTAATATTCATACTGTCATGATATTAGTTCCTTGTAACTGATCAAGAAAAAATAAATATCCAAGCAATATAAATACTGTACAAAAAGAAATAACAAAAATAACAATTAATAAACTTAAAATAAATGCAATCTTATTGATACCAAAATTGTGTAATTGTTTTAAAAAAACTGATTCCCGTCATTGACAAATAAGATGACCAATTAAAAAAATATTAAATAATATTGGTAATAAAATATAACTAGAAACTATAATATAACGATTATATTTAATAATTGACTGTGATGTTAAAAAATAAACTAAACTAAGTAAAATAACGGGCATTATTAAAAAGTAAATATAAGTTCTAAATGTTTTTAAAATTGTTTTAAACATATAACTTATACAATGACTAAAAATTACTATACTATTTTTATTTTTCATATTTCACCTTTAAATTTCTATATTAAACACAAATGATTGTTGAGCAATAACATTATTGTTATAAACTGGTTTAATCATTAATTTTAACTGATTATGAATAGATTTTAAATTTTTTAAAAATAATAGTTTTAATTAGTTTCGCCAACACGATATCATTTTTTTTCATCAAAATAATAAATAGCATAATAACTTAAATTTTCAATATTAACAGCATCTCATTGAAAACGAGCATTGTATAATATTTGATTATTAACTGTTCGATTAATTACGTATTCTGATTTTGGATTTAAAATTACTGTATTTTCTTTGATTTGATTATTAGTTGTTGGCCTATTTATTTCAAATTCACCAACATTAAACTTAAAATTATTATTAGTTGCTTTAATTTGTAATCCTAATTTAAAAATACGATTAAAAGTATTAATACCACCAATTTTCTTTAAATCCAAAGTAATTTTAACTCAACCACCTTGTAACTCTTCTTCATTATTTGGTGAAAAAGTTTGACGGTTTGCTATTAACGATTTTTGATCAGTAATAGTAACTAAAAAATTAACTTTAGCATTATTATCACCATTAGTATTATAAATAAAACTGATCTGATGGTCATTTTTAATTAAATTAGTTCCCATAATATCTCAATCATAAACTTTACTTGTATTTCAATCGCCATTAATTATACCACCTTCTTCATTAAAACCCGAACCAATAGCAATTGAATTTCCTTTTTCATACACTTGATCATAATCATAAAAACCAGAAATTTTAGAGATATCTAATGGTTGTTCTGGATGAGCATCATCATAAATTTTTCATTGATAAGTTGGTAAAATATCAGTTAATCTACGATTTGTTCATGGATAATCATTAGCAACAATACTATTACCATTTTGATCATGATTAACAAATTTAATACCACTACCCATTGAAAAATTAGTTTTCTTATTTAAAATTTGATTATCATCAAATAAAGTAGTTCGTTCTTTAACTAAATCACCAATGCCATAACTTGATGAGTTATAACCATTATTAGTTAAATAATTATAAATAGTATCTTTAACAAATAGATTTGGTTTTCCTTTAGTAACTGCAGTTTTTATTCTAGGATCCGATATAAATGCTGCCTCTTGATAATTATCACTTGCATTTCAACCTTGATAATCATTTGCATTATTATTTGCTTGCATACCAATATTATTATTTCTAATAAAAGTATTTGTTCCTGAAAATTGAATATTATTAAATAAATTTGTTGTTTGTGTCGCAAATAAATAAACTCTAGTACCATTAACATTATGATTTTTAGCTCAATTATAAGCATACGATCCAAATGTTCCAGCACCATTATCTAAAAAATCAGAAATTCCAGTATACACATTTTTATTATATTGAGGTTTACCAGCAATCATTGTTTTTGCATACCCTAATTGTCGAAAATCATAACTTCCAAAAAATTGGGCATTAGCTCCAGCATCAAGAATAGTATTTAAATTTTTACCACTATAATTTGGATAATCTGTTAAAAATGATGTTGTTTTATCTGGTGTTTCACCAAAAGTTAATTAAATATCAGTTGGTGTAACTTCACCATTAGTTTTACGATAACCACTATCTGCCATTTTTAATGTTTCTATATCATTATATCCACTAACACCTTTTGAAACTGTAGCACCATTACGATAAAAAATTATTTTTAATGCTTGAATATTTGGATCACTAGCAGTAGCTACTTTATAATTAAATTCTTTAATAATTTCGGCCATAACATTATAATCTAAAACTGTACCATTGGGAGCAGCGCCGTTTGGTTCATTATTAATAAATCAACCATCAAAGCCATTATAATTAGCAATATTAATTAAAATATCAACTATTTTATAAGTACCATCACTATTTTTGCTAAGAAAATCTTTTAACATTTCTTTTGTTAAACCATGATATCCATCAAGAAAAAGATTACCAAATATTGGTGTTCCATTAATGTGTGCACTATCAATAACATCAGCTGGTGGTGGAACAATTGGCCCTTCAAATCAAGAACCTGATCAATTAATAAAATAATTAGTATATTGTCAATTTAATGGTGTATTTTCAAATGGATTTTTTGTCCCCACTATTGTATTATCAAAAGTACGATGTTTTCGTGTTGAAAATCCTAGTTGATTATAATTAATATTCTCATCTTGGTTACTTGAGTTGTATGTTGCTACAAATTGACGTTTCTGTAAAGGTACTGTTGCTCGATTATACTTTGCATCATAGTCTTTTTGTGGATTCCAATCTAAAATTGAATTCATTCTTAAATATTTTCGAGCTGAAGAAGTTATACCAAAATCAGAAGCATAATTACCATTAGGCATAAAACCTTTATTCAAAGGAACGCCAGTCACTGCTTGTTTTTTAATGTTTTGTGTTCATTGAAAACCAGTATTAAATTTTGAATAATTTAAATAATGACCAGTATTGCTTGGTTTAACATTTCCCAAATCATTAATATTACCAATATTATTAATAATATTTTGCGAGTTAGTATTATCAAAATTAATACCATCTCCATAATCTGAATTTGTTCAGTCAAAATTTGGTAAACCATTTAAATAATCACTACCATCTAAACTACCAATATTACAAGCAACTACTAAACTAGCAGGAGCAGAAATTAAACTAAAAACACCAAAAAGTAATAATTTTTTTTTCATTATTTTTTATCCTTTCATTCCTCAATTAAAAAATCTTTTTGATAAATAAGAAAACAACATAGTAAATATCAAGATTCCAATTAATGTTTGCCAAATACTAGTAAAAACAACAAATGATATTTCATTATAATTTTGAATAATTTGACTTATTCCTAGTGGACCTAAAAATTGATATGAAGTAATCAACATATTAAACCAAATAAAATATTTAGTTGGACACAAATAACCAATAATAATAAATATTAAATTATTGTTAGTTACTGTTGGTTGAATTAAAACATCCGAAAAAATAATGAAAAATATGGTAAAAACAACAAGCATTACAAATGATAAATTAAACTTAGGGAAAAATGTTGTAATAAATATGTTAGCAACTGTTAAAAAAAATGTTAATAATATTATAGCAAATATATAGAAAATTCAAATAAATCATCTAATATTAGAAAGCAAATTTAGATGAAAATTAAATATTGAAATTAAAGAATAAATATTATAACAAATAATATTAATAATTACTGATAATGATACCATTATTAAATTTGATAAAAAAATTGTTAAAATAATATAATATTCATTAATACCAATTATTTTTATTCTTTTTAAAAAGTTTTTCTTTCGCCACTCAATCATAAATATTCCTAAATAAAAAGATGAAATAAAAACTGATATTGATAAAAAATTTAACAAAATGGAAGGTAAAATTTGATAGTAACTATAATTATTTCATAATCATGATGATAATGCAGAAATTAAAAAACCTAATAAAAATACAAAAATGTAAGTTCTAGGATTTACAAAAATTACTTTTGAAATTAAAGAAAAAAGTCTTGAAAATTTAGAAACAGTACTTTGTTTGAATAATTCTTTAGTTACCATTAACTTCATTTTGATAATACTCCACCATCATTTTACGTAAACTACCATATTTTTTTATAATTGCATCAATACTTTGGTCTTGATAAATTTCACCATTTTTTAAAATTACTACCCGATCACAAAGTAATTCAACTTCTTCTGGTGTGTGTGAAACAATTAATAAATTAATTTTTTTAATTTCTTTTCATGACTTAATAAAATTAACAAGTTTAATTTGCATTTTTAAATCTAAACCAGTAACTAACTCATCTAAAATTAAAATTTCAGGATCATTTAAAATTGATAAAAACAATTAAATCTTTGTCTTTGACCACCCGAAAGTAAAGAAATTTCTTTTTTCAAAATATCATTTAACTCAAAAACATCAATTAATCCTTTGCCTTCTTCACTTTTAATATATTTTTTATTTTTATAAAATTGTTTTAAATCAATAATTCGTGTACCAACCGGTCAATAACCTTCTTGAAATTGAACACCAATTTTCCGACTAACCTTTTTACCAACATCATCAAGAAATAATACTTTACCTGATGTTGGTTTTAAAACTTGTGAAATAATTTCAACCAAAGTAGTTTTACCAGAACCATTAGCACCTAAAATAGCAAGTGATTGTGAAGCAGGTATCTCTAAATTAATATTTTTTAAAACCTGATTTTTACCATAATTTTTACTTATATTTTCTAGAATAATCATTTTTATTTTCCTTGTAAATTATTATTTAAAATTTCTTCATATAATTGATTAAACATTTTTTTCATATCAGAATCCAAAATTAATAGTAGCTTTACTGTATTGGCAATGGGTGGTTTATTTTACATATATTCACCTTTGTTATTTCGTTCCACATATTTATCAAAAGTATAAAAATCAATAACAATTGATTTTTCAATTGTTCTACCTAAATCTTGAATTCAAATTTTTACTCATTGAAAATAAAAACCAGCTTCAAAATACTTCATAACTCATAAGTTTAAATATTCATTTGCATTAATATAATTACTACTTGGATCATTAATTTTATTAATAGTAAACTCAATAAAATATGTTCGCAATGTTAAGGCCATGTATATTTGCATTGATTGTGAATGAATAATTTTATTATTAATATAATCATTAATATCTGCTGTTGGTATACCAATTTCATCATAGCCAGGTTTACCAGCATTTTTACTTGCTGAATCACGGTATTTATCAAATTCAGCAAGATAAAAATTATTAAAACCATTAACAATATCATCATTAGTTTTACCTACTTTATCAATAGCATCTTGATATAAAAATTGTCAAACATTTAATTGATTTCTATCTTTTTTTGGTCAACCGCGTGTTGGATAAAGAATATCATTTATACTATTTGTTTGATCAAAACTATTATTTACTAAAAATGTAATAACATTGCTAATTGGTGTTATAAAAATAAACATTATAAATAAAATCCATAAATATTTCTTCATATTTCCTCTTTAATATTAGTTATAAGAGTAAGGATATCATAAATAAGAATTTTATTCATTATTTTATTATACTTTTTATGATTTCTTCAACAAGAAAATTTTCACCAAAAATTTCATTAATATTAGCATTTTCAATGATATTAGTAATAGTTGCTAAATTATATTTTTGTTTTTCTAGTTTTTTTTCTAAACTAGTAGTACCTGTTGAGCCTAGGAAATCACCATATATTTTAATATTTTCAATAATTCCTGCCTTAACATTCATTCAAACGTGAATAGTTCCTTTACTAGGAAAAAGTGTTTTATGCTTTAAATCAAAATCTGGAGATTTACCATAAACTGAATAAATATTAATTTATCTATGGTTTTATTAAAATACTTACATATTACTTTAAATAAAAAAAACATAAGAAAGATTTATGCTTTCTATTTCTATTTTAAACGAATAGTTTACATTAAAACTGAATAATTGTTATAATATTTATTATGCAATTTTATAATACTTGCAAATATTAAATAATATAATTATTTTTTTATGAAAAAGATTGAAAGAAAAAGAGGAATAATGACTGAAATAATTAACAAAGATCTTACTTTAACTAATGAAAAAAAAGAAAAAAACAATTTTACAAAAATTGAAAAACTTATGCTATTGCATTAGGACTTATTACCATTGGCACCGCTACTGGTTTAGGAATTTATTATAAAATTAATAATACTTCCAATAAATGTCTTACTAATCAAGACATTAGTGATGCCATTAATAAAATAAATTATACATTGGAAACTAATAAAAAAAGTCAACCAGAAACTATAACTAACAAAATTACTGCTGATTTCATTCAAGCACAACTAACTGGCGAAATTAAAGAACTATTTAACAAATCATCATTTAAATTCAATCAAATTACTATTGCTGATCACAAATTAAATGCTGATGATTTAAAAAAAGCAACCACACTCAAAGCTAAAATCAATTATAACTATGATACAATCACCAATGCCGAAACTAATTTACAAATTACCGTTAATGAAACAATAACAGCAAAAGACATTAGTGATGCCATTAATAAAATAAATTATACATTGGAAACTAATAAAAAAAGCCAACCAGAAACTATAACTAACAAAATTACTGCTGATTTCATTCAAGCACAACTAACTGGCGAAATTAAAGAACTATTTAACAAATCATCATTTAAATTCAATCAAATTACTATTGCTGATCACAAATTAAATGCTGATGATTTAAAAAAAGCAACCACACTCAAAGCTAAAATCAATTATAACTATGATACAATCACCAATGCCGAAACTAATTTACAAATTACCGTTAATGAAACAATAACAGCAAAAGACATTAGTGATGCCATTAATAAAAATAATTATTCAATCACAACAATAATTGATAGCCAACCAGAAACTATAACTAACAAAATTACTGCTAATTTCATTCAAGCACAACTAACTAGCGAAATTAAAGAACTATTTAAAAAATCATCATTTAAATTCAATCAAATTACTATTGCTGATCACAAATTAAATGCTGATGATTTAAAAAAAGCAACCACACTCAAAGCTAAAATCAATTATAACTATGATACAATCACCAATGCCGAAACTAATTTACAAATTACCGTTAATGATAAATTAAAATTAGTAGATGTAATTACAAATACTGAAGTTGAAGGAAGAAATGCCAATAATAACATAGTTATTATTCCTGAAGTACTTAGTTTAAATAATAATTCTGGTGTAGTAAAAGAAGATCTTGAAATAAAAGAGTTTAATAGTGCCTCAATAAATAATCCTGGTCATGCAATTTTAACCGCTAAACCAGAAAGCAACTTCACAGGTGATGTTAAAATCACAATTACAAAATTAATAAATCCAAAAGAGGAAGATTTAATTAATGCTTTTAAAAAAACATTTAATCATTTACCAGAATGATCCCGCAAAATAAGTGATGATGATACTGCTGAACAATGATTAAAACAAATCAAACCAATTGCTGAATCAATTGCGTATGGCGTTCTACGAGATTGAGGATGAAAAGATTGATATGATCCTAATAAATTAAAACTTCATGAAGCTACAGTTGATGGTAGAAACCTAACTGATGATGATCTTGAACGAAAAGATAAAAATGATAAATATATCAATATAGACATTAGATTTGATTATGGCGATGTCAAAAATGATATTATTACTGCTACTCTTATTAAACGATTTCCTCCTGCTGAACCTTATTAAAAATACTTTTTAAATAAAATTAATTATATTATAGAGTGCTAAAATACAACATTGAATTTATTAAAGAATAATTTGAATCATACATGATTTAGAATTATTCTTTTTTTATTCTTATTTTCTTTTAAAGACTTTAACATTTTTATTGATTAATAAAAATATAAAAAAACATTATTGTTAAATAATATTTTTTTGTTTACAAAGCAAAAATCATATTTTTAATAATACTTCCATTTAGTAAATTATCTTTTTTAGAATTTCAACATTTTTTTGTTCACTTTCAAAATTAAAATCCCTATTTTTATAAAAGTAAATAGGGATTTTAATATATGCTTAAACACATACGCTTACTTAACTTTTATTATTTTATTATACTTTTTATGATTTCTTCAACAAGAAAATTTTCACCAAAAATTTCATTAATATTAGCATTTTCAATGATATTAGTAATAGTTGCTAAATTATATTTTTGTTTTTCTAGTTTTTCTTCTAAACTAGTAGTACCTGCTGAGCCTAGGAAATCACCATATATTTTAATATTTTCAATAATTCCTGCCTTAACATTCATTCAAACGTGAATAGTTCCTTTACTAGGAAAAAGTGTTTTATGCTTTAAATCAAAATCTGGAGATTTACCATAAACTCAATCTCAAGTTCGATATTTAGTATTTGCTAATAATTCAATATCAGCAATCATTTTTTCAGAAAATTCCATAATCTTTGTATTTTTTGTACTTTTTAATTGTTCAATAATTAAATTTTGAAATTCTTCAATTGTTATTGGTGGATTTAATAATGGTAAAATATTTGTTACTCGTGCTTGTACTGATTTAATACCTTTTGATTTTAATTTATCCAAATCAGGTTTTAATACTTTTGGTAACATTTGCATATCAACATTAAAAAGAATAGTACCATGATGTAAAATTCGATTTTTATATGTATATTGGGCATTACCCGATATTTTTTTATCATCAACTAAAATATCATTTTTACCACTAAATTGAGCATTTAAACCTAGACTTTGTAAAACATTAACTATTGGTTTTGTAAAAAGAGCATAATTACGAGCATTATCTTTATTTTTATCAAAAATAAAAGTAAAATTTAAATTTCCTAAATCTTGATAAACAGCTCCACCACCAGATAATCTTCGTACAACATTAACTTTTTTTGTTCTTACATATTCATTATTAATTTCTTCAATTGTATTTTGGTTTCTACCAACAACAATAGTATTATTATTTTGTCATAATAATAAGATTTCATCAGTTATATAAGGATTAGTAATCAAATATTCTTCGGCTGCTAAATTAAAATATGGGTCTTTGCTATTATTAATATAATAAATCATTATTAATTTAATCTCCTTTATCTTCAGTTTTAAAATTTGTTCATTTATTAACAAATTTTAAAGTAGTTTTGCAATATGTATCATAATCGGTAGTGACGGCTCTTATATGTTTAGCAAATGGCATAATTAATAATTCACTTATTGTTTCTTCTTCATAATTTATTTTCTCTTCATACATTTTTTGTGCCATTGTTGCTGGTACAGTTTCATCATCATTACCATGAATAAATAATACAGGAATTGAAGAACAATATTTTAATTTATTAATAGGATTAATACTATTAATATTAAATTTATCTTTTAACCTAAAGAAAAATTTAACACCATAATAAAATCAAAATCAATGAAGGTTAAAGTATTGTTTACCCATAATTTTAATAATATGACTAAAACTATCAAATCCACAATCAGAAATTGCACATTTAACACCAAATTTACCAGTATCAAATCGAGATATTGTTTCCAAAACAGTACTAGCACCCATACTATTACCAATTAAAGTAATATTGGGGGGTTGTTTAAAATCTGTTTCTGTTAAATAATTATTAAGACTTAAAATAACAGCATATAAATCATCTGCTTCTTTATTGCCAAAAGTAATTGCATCATGAATATTATTACTACCATGACCTCTTGTATCATAAGTAACAATACTATATCCCTGCTCATAAAAATGTTTAACTAAATATAAAATGCTATAGTAATTTTGTTGTCAACCATGAGTTGCAATTATTCATTTATGATTTTTATTAGATTGATGATTATTAATGAAAAAAGCTGATAACAAGCGATTATCATAAGTAGTTATCGTCATATCTTGTGCTTCCATCATATCCCAATTACTATCATCAATCATTAGTTGTAGAGAATTTTGTAATTCCATATCTCGATTATAAAAACTCAAAGTATTAAGATCAATTTTATCAAAATTTGGATTAGTACTTCGTCCAATTCGTTGAAAATTTTCCATAACATTTCGCATCATTAAACCAATAAAAAAATTAGTAATTAAAAAAAATAATCCATAATGGAAAAGTAAATATCAAAATAATTTTTAATCATCAAGCAATTTTATATTTACTTTCTTTAACTGGTGAAGTCATTCTTGCTCTAAGTTTTAAATATTTTTCATTACTAACCATTATATTTTATTCCTCTCAAAATTAATTTGACAAGACAATCTATTTTTTCTTACCTTTTAAATATGGATCTGGATATGTAACATCTTCTTTTGTTAAAATTCCTGTTGCTAAAAGTGCTGTCGCAGTAACAAAGTTATAAGGCTTATTAAAGTGTGGTAAAAAATACATATCAATTAATGGAATTTCATCAATAGTAACCTTTTTCAATATTGCTAATGAAAACATTGCAATTGTTTCTGTATGATCATGAGTTGAACCAATTTCAGCTCCAACAATACGACGAGAACTCTTTTCTCATATAATTTTAATTTTTACTTCATGATTTTCACTCATAAAAGGTGGAAACACTGTATCTTGATAAAAATATGCTTCTACATTATTAGAACCTAAAATTGCTTTTACAGAAACTTCTGATAAACCAGTAGCACATAACTTTCAACCAAAAACAGTAATTGCATTTGTTCCTTGAACACCAGGAAAGGCGATTCTTGTTTTAGGATCTGTTTTTGCAACATTTAATCCAGCAATTAAACCACTACGTACAGCATTAGTTGCTAAGGCAATATTAACATTTTTATTTCAAGCATTTGAACGAATATTAATACAATCACCAATTGCATAAACATTAGGATCTGAAGTTTGAAAATATTCATTAACTTCAATTGCACCACGAGGATCTAAGTTAAGTTGAACTTTACCATTCTCATCTTTCAAGATAGCAGTATTTGGTAAGAAACCAACAGCCATAATTACTAAATCAGCTTTATATGTTCCTTTATTAGTTTTTACTTCACTCACTTTATCATCTTTAATAATAAATTCTTGTAAAGTTTCTCCTAATTGTAATTTTACTCCTACTTTTTTCATATCTGCTTCAACATCATTTGTAAATTCTTCATCATAATAACGAGGCATAATACGATTTTCAAAATCAATTAAAGTAACTTCTTTTTTATCTTTATAAAAAGCTTCTACTAATTCAATACCAATATAACCTGCACCAATTACTACTACTTTTTTTACTTCCGGTTTACTCAAATCAGAAATAATTTCTTGAGCATGTTGGTATAGTTTTGATAAATGAATGCCATTTGTTAATTTAACACCATTTAAAGTATCTTTAACAATCGCACCATCTTTATGAGCAATTAAACCAGGAATTTCTTTACCACCTGGATTTAAGATTGGTCATGAACCAATTCCTAATACTAACTTATCATAACTTTCAATAAATACTTCATTAGTATCTAAATTTTTAATAGTAACAGTTTTTGCTTTACTATCATATTTAATCATTTCATGTTTTTCTTTAATTTTAACACCTAATGCTCTTAACTTTTCAATTGTGGCATAAAATAATCCTTTTGGATCAGTAAATTCTTTACCAACTCAAAGCGCAATTCCACATCCTAAAAATGAAATATTATCATTACGATCATATGCTACTACTTCACTATTTGAATTAGACCTCATAATTGCCTTTAATGCTGTTGTTCCGGCATGATTAACACCTATAACAACTATCTTTTGTTTTCTTTCCATGCTAAAATCCTCTCTTACTTATTACTTTTTTTCAATTTCTTTTATTGTGTAATCACAAATACAAATATATACATTATTTTATCACTTTTTATTTAATAGTTACAACTCTTTCTTTGTTCAGTAAATGAATATAACAATAATTTTAAGAAGCTGAAATTGCCATTACTGATGAACTACTTCCATCATGATCATGATGATATTTATTAATTTCTAATAAGCCACGACAAGTATCTCAATTATTATTTAAGAACGGCTTATTAGTTTGTTTATTTTTTTTGTCATAATTATTTATTTTATTTATCATGCTTTTATCAAAATTTTCAATTTCATCTTTTTCAAAAATTTTAAAAATTTTCTTTTCTTTAATGTCTTTATATGTCATACTTTTTTCTCCTTGAATCTTTAAAGTATTTATTTTTAATTAAAATTTGATAATTATTAAGTATTTTCACTTAATTTAAACATTATATATCAAAACAAAAAACCTTAATATATTTTTTTTATTTTTTAAATATTTTTTAATAAATTATATGTATCTTGACAAATCATTAATTCTTCATTTGTTCTAATTTTAAAAATAGGAACTTCTGATTGTTTATCACTAATTTCTAAGTAATCATTATACTTATCATTATTTTTATTAGTTACTAATTTTAAAGTAAACACTTTAATTTCCTCAATAACTAATTGACGAATAATTACAGAATTTTCACCAATACCTGCTGTAAATACTAATGCATCAATATTACTATCTAAATCATTACCATATTGAACAATATAATTAGCAATTCTTTGAACAAACATTTTTATTGCTAATTGTGATTGTAAATGATATTTATGGTTTTTATCATTACTACTTGCAAGAACATCACGTAAATCAGAAGAATGTCCACTAATTCCTAATAAACCTGAACTTTTATTTAAATCATTAGTAATAGTTTCAATAGTTGCTTCTGCTTTAACATTACACATATAACCATGAATAGAAGGGTCAATGATACCACTTCTAGAACCCATAATTAAACCATCTAATGGTGTTAATCCCATGCTAGTATTAAAACTTTTACCATTTTTAATAGCACAAATACTAGCACCATTACCTAAATGACAAATAATAGCATTAATCTTATCTTTTGGTTTATTTAAAATATTAGTTAATTTATCTAAAATATAACGATAACTAGTACCATGAAAACCATATCTTCTTACCTCATATGTTTTATATCAATCATATGGAACTGAGTAAAGATATTTTTCTTCAGGAATAGTACTATGAAATGAAGTATCAAATACTGCCACATGTTTAGCATGTGGAACTAATTTTTGAAAAGATGATAATCCTTTTAAAGCTGGTGGATTATGTAATGGTGCTAATGGAATACATGCTTTGATACCAGCAATGACTTTCTCATCAATAACAATTGAGTTATTAAATTTTTGACCACCGTGAACCATACGATGACCAATTCGTTTAATATCATCAAAATTATTAATGACCTTATACTCAATTAATGCATCAATAACTGTTTGTGCTCCTATAACATGATCGGGAATATCTTTCGTTACTTCATGTTTAATAAAGTTATCACCATTAGCAATTTCAATAATAAAATTACTATTTTTAATAGCTATCCTTTCAACTAAACCTTTACAAAAAATAGTAAAATGAGGTTGTTTATCATTATTAATAGCATTAAAAAGTTGAAATTTAATAGAACTACTTCCAGCATTAATAACTAAAATTTTATTTTGTTCTGACATATTTGTTTTATCTCCTTATTAATTCTTAATTAATGTTTGAATAGCAGTGATCAATGCTGTGTAATAAATGTCATCAATAGTAGCACCACGAGAAAGATCATTAACTGGCTGATTTAAACCCAAAACAATAGGACCAATAGCTTTATAATCACCTAATCTTTGGGCAATTTTATAACCAATATTAGCAGCATCTAAAGTTGGGAAAATAAATGCATTACAATGATTTTTAATTGTTAATTCTGGGAATTTTTTATTTCGCACTTCTTGATCTCAAGCAGCATCAAATTGAATTGGTCCTGCTACTTGCACATTCTTTAATTTTAAATGCTGAACAAAGTTAGTAGCATTACGTACTTTATCAACACTTTCACCACTACCACTAGTATTAGTAGAATAAGATAACATTGCTAATTTAATTGGATTAAATTCTAAAAGTTCGCCAAAGTGAATTGTAGATTTTGCAATATCTGCTAATTGTTCAGCTGTTGGATTTAAATTAATTGAACCATCACTAAATAAAAATATTTCTTCATTTTTATTCATAATAAATGTACTTGAAACAGTTTTAGTACCTGCTTTTGGTCCAATAATTTGTAAAGCCGGACATAAAATATCAGCAGTAGTAAAAGTAATACCACCAACAAAACCATTAACTTCTTTATTATTTAATAACATCATTCCATAGTAATTACGACTTAATACCAATTTATTAGCTGCTTCTAAAGTTAAACCCTTTGCTTTTCTTAATTCATATAATTGATTAGTAAAATTTGTTACTTGATTTTCTTCAATAGATAATGTTTTAATATTAGAATTTTTAATATTACTAGGAATTTCTTTATCATTATTAAATAATAAAACTGGTGTAATAAAATTTTTAACAGGTGAATTATCATTAATAATTTTTAAAGCTACTGCCTGTACTTTTTCATTATCACCTTCTGGAAATAAAATTCTGATTGATGTTTTGCTTTTTTGTAAAATAGATAAAATAAAATCTAATAGTTTCATATTATCTTCTCTCCTTTAATTTGTTAATTTTGATTGCTAATAATAGTTGCAATTGCTTTATTTTGTACTGCTTTAATGATATTATTTTCAACCTTAATATCAAATACCATAATTTTCAAGTTAGCTTCCATGCACATTGTTGAAGCAGTTAAATCCATTACTTTTAATTGTTTATTAGTAATATCTTGATATGATAAATGTGAATAACGAATAGCATTTTTGTTAATATTTGGATCTTTATCATAAACACCATCAACGCCATTTTTTGCCATTAATAATATATCCGCATTAATTTCAGTAGCACGAAGTGCTGCTGCAGTATCCGTTGTAAAGTATGGTGAACCAATACCACCAGCAAAAATACAAACATAGCCTTTTTCAAAACTACTAATAGCTTTTTTGTAATAAAAAGGTTCAGCAACTTGATTAATCTCTAATGATGTTTGCACAATAACTTTTACGTTAAGCGCTTTTAACTTTGATTCAATTACCAAAGCATTCATAATAGTTGCTAACATTCCCATATAATCAGCATTAATTCTTTTTAAACCAATCTTTTCTCCTTGTTTAGCACCACGTCAAATATTACCACCACCAATTACTAAACCAACTTCTACTTTTGCCTTAACTAGGGTTTGAATTTGTTGACAAACATTATCAATACTTTCATTATTATATAATTCATTACTACCATCACCTAAAGCTTCACCACTAATTTTTAATAATATTCGTTTATATTTAAATTGTTCCATTTTTGATCATCCTCCTTAAATTTAATATTATAAGAAGCCACAGATTGCTTTGTGGCTTCTTATTTATTTACTATTATCACTAGATAATGAATCATTATTTGCGCTTTCAGCGACAGTTTCTAATTCAACGTTAGCAATAACTTTTTGTGCTAAATGATCTTTAACAAAAAGTTGTGCTTGTGGAGTAATAATTATTAAACGTTTTTTAATTTTTTTAATACCCTGTTCATAAACAATTTTTAAAACATTTTTCTTTTGTTCCAATGCAACAATTTTACTAGTATTAACGCTTTGTCCAAAGAAATAAATATTATGTTCATCAACTGCGATACCAAAATCAAAACTAAAAATATATGCTAATCCTAACATGATAACTAAAAATATATACTCTACTATTAATAAACTTAAAAAAGCAGGATCAGATTTAATATATTCTGGTTCAAATGTTCAAACTTGCATTCCAATTGGAACAATCGAGATAACTAAACCAATTACCCCAACTATTAATGTTGCTACTAATAATTTTAAATTCAAAAATTTAATAGTTGTTTTTGGTTTATTAAAACTATATCATCCTCAAACAAGAATAACTAATAATAATATAAACATTACTAATGCAATATAATATATAATTTGAAAATTCACTTTATTTACCTCCTAAATGTTTATTTGGCAGAACTATCAATTTTTTCACCTAATTGATAACGTATCATAGCTATAATTGTAGCATGATTTTTAGTTAAATATTCTTTAACCTTAATTGTATTATCTTTAATATAAAGTTGATCAACAATAGTTAATTCAGATAATACTTTTTCAAAACGACCTCTTATAATATTTTCAAGAATATTATCAGGACGTTTTTTTGCTTTCAATTTTTCTTCTTCTTTTGTTTTTTCACTAATAATTGATAATTCTTTATCACGAACTGTTGCGGGTATGTGAGCAATATCAATGTATTTAGCATCTGCTGATACTAATTGCATAGCAACATTATTTGGAATATCACTTTCCTTATCAACACCTTTGATAATAACTAAACCACTATATTTACCACCACCATGGATATATGAACCAAAAACTTCATCACTATTTTTACTTAAATATTGAAAACGATTTAAAACAATATTTTCACCTAATTTAGCGATAGCAAATCTTATCTCATCATTTAAACTTTCACTACTTCCATCAGCTTTTAACATTAAAGCTTCTTCAATAGTTTTAGGTTGATGTTTTAAAATTGTTTCTAAAATCTTAGTAAATAAATCATTAAAATCTTCTAAATCAGCAACTTGTTCAGTTTGACAATTTAATTCAGCAATAATTGCATTATTACCACTAATAACAACTTTAGTAACCCCTTCAGTGGCTTTATTAATACTTTTTTTCTCTGCTTTTGCTAAACCTTTAATTTTTAATAGGGAAAGTGCTGCTTCAAAAATATTATTTTTTTCTATCAAAGCTTCTTTACAATCAGTAATTGGTAAATCGGTTGTATCTCTTAATTTTTTCAATAATTTAACATCTACTTTAACTTCTGACATATAAACTATTCTCCTTTATTCTTTATTTTTTTCAATTCCATTTTCAGTTTTATTTTCATCAAGACTAGTAGTTTCTTCTACTACTATTTCTTTTTTATCAATAACTGGTTTTACACTTTGTCCTTCATTAATAGCTTCAGCAATTTTCTTTGTAATTAAAGTAATTGATTTTGTAGCATCATCATTACCAGGAATAATATAATCAATATTATCTGGATTTGAATTACTATCACAAATCGCAATAATTTTGATACCAAGTTTAACTGCTTCTTCGACAGCAATTTTATTAGTAATAGTATCAGTAACAAAAATAGCTTCTGGTAATTTATACATATTTCTAATACCACCAAGGTTACGTTCTAAACGTGCTTTTTCTTTAATTACTAACATTTGCTCTTTTTTTGTTAAAAGTTTAATTTCTCCACTTTTTTCTTTATTTTCAATATCAATTAACTTTTTAATACTTGATTTAATAGTTTTAAAATTAGTTAAATTACCACCTAATCAACGTTCTGTTACATAAGGTGAATTACAACTAATTGCAAGTTCTTGCACAGCTTCTTTGGCTTGTTTTTTTGTACCTACAAATAAAACTTTACCACCATTTTCACTAGTTTCTTTAACAAAGTGACAAGCTTCATCTAATTTACGCATTGATTTTTGTAAATCAATAATATGAATACCATTTCTTTGACCAAAAATATATTTACGCATCTTTGGATCTCATCTTTTAGTTTGGTGACCAAACTGAACTCCCGCTTCAAGGAGTTGTTCACGTGTTACAACTGACATATTGTCTCCTTCTAATTTGTTTTTCTTCCATTTATTTCTAACATTGGCCACTTTTTAATTAAAAAGCACTAGGCAATGAATTCACAAATGTGTTGCTTATTTTCATTAAATTAAGCCTGTATATTGTAGCATATTTTTTATATTTTAAACAAATTATTTTTAAACATAAAAATAGAATTGTATTTTAATAAATTATATTATAAAAATATTTTTTACTTTTCTTAAAAAATAATACCAATAAAAACACACAATATATTATAAAAGTAAAAAGTAAATTACACATATAAAATATTTATTTATGATATAAAATAACAAAAACTTAATATTAAGTTTTTTAAACTAATTACTTTAATTTTAAAAGTAAATAATTTTTTTATATTTAAAAAGGAAGATGGAAGAAAAATGTTTAAATCTAAAACACAAGAAAGACAACAACTTAAATATCATTTGCAAAATCAACAAAATAGATTAAAAGAAACTGTACTAGAAGAACAAACAATATGTGGAGTTACAGAATCATTTGTGAAACTTACTGAACAACAATTAAAAAGCACAACTATGCTAATAGAAATGAAGTAACTAATTTAAAAATAGATCAAAGATTAAGAAATAGATTTGCCATAGAAACAAAGACTAAAGGAACAACAAATTGTGGCATTTGTTCTGGTGATGTTTTATATGATAAAGAAATAAAAGCAAGTAAAATAAAATAGCACAAAACATAAAAACTGTTTATTATGCTCCACCTTCTACCCATTCAATGTGAATCCCTAAAAAACAAGGTAAACAATGAAATGAAGAAATGAAAAATAAAAGTAATCAAAATGCTGGAAGTTCTCATTGAGATAGAAAACAAAATAGTAATCCTTTTAGTTCTCCATTTAAATAAAATTAAATATAACTATATAAAAAGAAGAGTGAAATTTCACTCTTCTTTGTTATATTTATTAATTTTAATAATTAAGATATAAATAAAGTCTCTTCAGTAGCAAATTGAATATCACCAATTGATATTTTTACTTTTATGGTATTTCCTTTAACAAAATTTCCTGTACCTTCTGCAGCTTCACTAACTTTAATTTTTAAAGCACCTTGTTTAATAAGGTCAGCAATACTTTTTACTGTTTTACCTTCAAGTTCAGTAGTTTTAAAATATTGTGTTAAATCTGTACCAACTGGAAATTTTGCTTTTGGTTCCCCAACTGCAAATCCAGGAATAGATTCAAAATTAGCATTTGATATTGTAGTTGGTAAAATTGATGTAACTAATCCTTGAACTGATTGACCCAAAATATCTAATGAGAAATTATCACCTAATGACTTATTATTTTTTTGAAAATTAAAAATTAGTGTTCCACCAGTAACTACATAATCAGCATTATCTGCCTTCTTAGAAATTGCAGGTGAATATGATTAAACATTGATACTAATTTCATTTGTTTTTTTAACCTCAAATATTCTGTTTTCACCTTCACCAGTTTTTGCTTCAATTTTTAAAACATTAACTAAAAAATTCGCAGCATCATTTGACTTAGCTTTTTGCTCACCAGTATCACCTTTTAATAAAGCTGTCGCAGTAATTGCTAATTGTTCAGATTTTCATGATGCTAATTTACTAGTTGCATTAATATCAATACTCAATTTAACTAGTGAATTAGCATTTGTATCTAAAAAACCAAAATCTTTTTTAACTTGAACATCCATTTCTTTAGTTGGTGTAGGATTTGGATTTGCTCCTCCTCCACAAGCCACAACTGAACTTGCTGCAACAGTACTTAAACTAACTGCTCCTAATAATTTTAACAACGTTTTTATATTTCTCATAATCGTTCGTACTCAAAAATTTTTTTCCAAAAATAAAAATTATTTTCTGTTATTATTATACATTCTTTTTTCAGTATACATAATGTTTATAGTAAAAGTCATTTTTTAGTGTTATTTATTCTTTTAAGAAAAAAATATGTAATTTTATATTAATTAATAAATATTTTTTATTTTTATATAACGATTTACAATAAAAACTATCTGGTAACTTAATACTTCCTGAAACACTATTTCATAAATTTTTAATAACAGGAATTGATATTCCTGCTAACATGGCACCCATCAAAAATTGAGGAAAATTACCACTAACTGCCTGACACTCTTGATCAGTCATTGGTTCTAAATCTTCTAAAATCATATTTATCAACCTCCTAAAACTTATTTTTATTTAAAAAATAGTTTTTTCCTTTTTAAATTTTATAAGTTTAAAAAAATTAAAAAAAAGAATATTTTATTTGATACTCAAATAAAATATTCCTTTAACTAAAAATTTTAATTGTTAATAATTACAATAAATTCAATTTAAACTATTTTTATAATTTCTAAAATATTAATTAAAATTTTTGCTTATATATAAGTACCCTTCAGTTCCTGCTGCATATAAATTATCACCTTGATCAGTTGTTAAAGCAAGAATATGTTCTCAACCATTTTCTATTCCTATCATTTTATAAAATATAGATGAGTCTTTTACTTTTTTATAAACTTCATTTGAATCAACACCAATAAATAAACTACCTTCTTTATCTATTACTAAACGTTTAATTTCATGGCCTGTTTCTAACATTTTAGCATACATACTACCATTATCAGAGCCAGCAAAAATATTATTTGTACTATCTATTACTAAACTTTTCATTGATCCAGCATCATCTCGTTGTTTAATTAATTTAAATTCACTTATACCATCATAACTTTTATAAATTTTACCACGATTATCAGCACCCGCATAAACAGAACCATCTTCACCTACTGCTAAACTATTAATATAATCATGTGTTCCTAACATATGATTAACATTACCATTTTTATCAATGCTATATACACCATCATCGTTACCAGCATAAACAATGCCGGTTTTTTTATTAACTGTTAAAGCTCATATTCAATTTGTTGAATCTGGCAATGAAATTTTTACAAATCTATTTTTACCATCACTTTTGTAAACAACACCACTATCAGTTCCAACATAAACATTATCTTCTGCATCAACTATTATATTTCTAGCAGTTTTACCTGAATCCAATCCATCCATTAAAGTTTCTATTCCTGTAACAGTAAGCTTATAAACTTTATCTTCTTGCGTTCTAAAAATATTATTTCGTGAATCAATTGCTAAAGCATAAATTTTCTCATTTGTTAGTTTTTTATTAATAAAGTTAGTAACGGTGTAATATAAATTAACTTCTCCTATATAATTACCTTTGCCTTTAATTGTAACGTTATTTTTATCTTCTTTTACAATATCAAAATCATTAATAGTTAATAAACTAGCTTCTGGATTTGCTTCTTTAATGTTTATTAATAAGGCCGCTTTTGTTGGAATTTCATTTTTTCCACTATTAACTTGTCCTAAATTAGGTTCAACGATGATATTTTGCAAATTAATTTCGCTTATATTAGTAATTAATTTTTCTTGACCAAAATTATCATAATATATAATCCCCGCTCCAATTGTTGAAGTTGAAATACTTAATGGTGTAATTACAGATAATATTTTTTTAAAATTCATAATTATATATCTCCTTTAATCTTCATTTATAATTTTATAATATTGTTAAAATTTTAATAATTTGTTTCTTAATTTAAATTAATAATATCATTTTTATGATATACAAAATTATATATCATAGTATATATTTGTCAATTACAGTATAGATAATTTAATAAATATTAATTATTTTGTTTAGTAAAATTATTTAATATAACTTTAAAAATATCTAATCAAAGTCTAAATTCAACTAGATATAAAAAAAATAATTTTATATTCATCTAAATAACTAACTAATTTGTTTTGAAACTTTTGTCCTTACATATAAATCATTATTAATATTAAACAGATTTAAAACTTCACCATTACTTATATCCCAGTTAGGTATTAATTCAAAATTATTATCATTTTTACTTTTAAATATTTTACCTTGACCAACACCAGTTTTTGTTCCTACATAAATAATTCCCTTAATATTTAATAAACTATGAATCTCACCAATATCACCAGCATCTTTGCCTCATTCTGTAATCTCATGAACAATACCATCATTAGTAATTTTAAATAATTTACCTTGACCAATACCAGTTTTTGTTCCTATATAAACTATATCATTAACAGTTAATAAACTATGAACTTCACCATTATTTTCTTTTCAACCAGGTACCTCAATAAATGTTGTTCCACTTGTTGATTTATATAATTTACCTTTGTTTTCAACAGTTTTTGTTGGTACAAAAACTGTTTGATTACTAGATACTGCTAAACTTGTAATTAAAGTTTCAATGTTACTAAATCAAGAACATGTTGCTCAATTATCAGTAGTATAGTATAAATAACTCGTAGTCTTACTTGTATTAGCTGCAGCATAAATTATATTACCATTGCTAATGTTTATAAAATTTGTAATAAATCCATAATTCCTTTTTCACCCACGACCAGGAACTTTATTAAATTCTATTACATTATCTTTGATGGCATTACTCTTATATAAAAAGCCGGTTCCCATATATTCTAATATTCCTAAATAAAATGTTCCATTTAAACTTAATAAACTATAAAAATTACCGCGTTCATCAATACCAGAGACGTTAATTTTGGTAAATTGTTCACCATTTTCTAATTTATACAATCCATTTGTAGTCGTTGTTGCTCATACCACACCTTTATCATCTACTGTTAAACTAGAAATACTACTAATAAAATTATTTTTACCAGATATATTTTTAAAACCTTTTATATTATTATATTTTTTTCTTCGTTTTCTACTTCTTCTGTTTCAACAGTTGCTGCAATACTACCAGCAGTGGCTCCACCAACTAAAGTAGTACCACCAACAATAGCAGTAATAATTTTTCCTTTTTTAACCTCTTTTGCCATATATTAAAACATCTCCTTAATACTCTTAAGTTTTTCAAGTTCTTAGGGACGTTGCCCCTAGTTGCTTCGCAACCTACCCCAATGGGCTTTAAAGCCCATGGTTCCACCAACCAAGGTTCTGGTTGGAACCAACCTTTAATATTGCTTTATTAACCTTTTTATTTTTTTTTTATTTTTAATAAATATAAAAAAATTCCCACGCAAATAGGAAAAAGAATAAATTACCCTACATACTTAACCTGAATTTTAATTTAACCGAACCGAGGTATGCCTCTCTTTCTTTTAAAAAAAATCATAATAAATATATATAAATACATTACGTAAAAATATTAAATTGTCTTTAATAAAACTATTATGTTTAATACAATTTGAATAATTAAAAATTAATCAAATCCAAAAAAAAGTAAATATCTAATTATTCTTTGCGTGAAATTGTATAAACAATTGTAATAGTTAAATATTTACTCTCAATAACCCTTTACTACTATTAACTCGTTACATTAATGCAATTATTAAGCAAATAAATATCTACATACATAATAACACAAAAAACAAAAAAACAAATAAAAACGTAATTATACTTCCACGCAAATAAAAGTATAATTACAAATAACATTATATATATATATATATATATATACAAGTATTGTAATTAAAATTTAATTTAACTTTTTATTACCAAAAATTATTTTTTCAACTTTATCACCAAAAATTTTATCTAACCAAGTTGAAACATCTTTATCTTTATGAATTAAATAACCAATTTCACTAGTCCGTAAATAGTGTTTATGCGATAAAGCACTTAAATATATATATCGTTCATAATCTTCATAATCCTTAAAGTAATCATTTACAACAGTACTTTCAATAATACCACCAGTTAAAATAGTATTACCATCACTATCTTTTGGAGTTTTAAAATAAAATACATTTGTTGCATTAAAACTTGCTTTAATTATATCTTGAATTGTTATTTTTTTAATACCACGAATTATAATAGGATTTTTACAATTACGACTAAAAGCATATGCTTTAATGCCTACATCCACTTGATTTAAAGACTTAATATCATCAAATGCTTTTGTAACATATTTACCTAAATATTTAATAACAAATTCATTTGTACCTTTTTTAACTACTTTTAAATCACTAAAACCATGAGTTCATCATTCTAATAACATACTTTTATGTACTTTTCTATTAAAAACTATATGAAAATGAACTGCTCCACGAGATTGATATTCATAAACATAAAAATACTTTAATTCACCTAAATATTTTAAACGTTTAGGGTCATTTCATCATTTTTTTAATTTAATAAAAAATAAGCCAATATCTTTCTTAGCTTTTTTAATATCTTGCATATTATCTTTATAGGTTAAAGTAACAAAACTCATTATTTTACTATCATAAAAATTATGCAATGCTTTTTGAATTAAGTTATTTTTTGCACGAACAGTACTATTTCTCAATTTTTGCTTATTACCAACATAACATTTACCTTTTTTATTTCCAATATTACTCAAAAATGAAATAGGTAACACTATATTTTTTACATAACAAGCATAAAAAACCTTTTTAATATAAAAATCTTGTTGCATAATAAAAAACAATCCTTTGCGTGAAACCAAAATAATCTTAAAAGACTATAAAAGTTGTAATCGTTAATTATTGATTAATACAACAATATAATAACACATAATTATATAAAATATAACTATAAACAAAATAAAAGAAAAACGTTACTTAATAATCTAGATTAATTTTACATGATTTACATATTATCATTTTGATAATTATTTTTTTATATTTTAAGTGTTTTAATATAATTAAATAGTTACAAATTCATTTATTTTAAAAATAGATAGCATGAAGTTAGTTCATGCTATCTAAAAATAAAACTAACTAATATAAATATTAAAATATTTTATATTATACTTTTTAAGTAAAATCTCTACGATTGAATAAGTATCAACTACCTGCTAATAATCCTAAACCCAATATAACATATATTGATATTAAAACCGGAAAATTAATAATTTTATGATTTCCTGAATTACTATCAACTTGACCATTAACTTCATTAAAGGAAATAAGATATGGATCATCAATTGATTGAAATATAGATGGATTAACATATAATGATGTTTGTTCATTAATAATACCATTAAATAAATAAGATCATTGATAAAAAATATTAAAATAACGACTAATTCTCTTTTGACTTATTTTACTATTAAAATCATTAATTTCTTGTTTAGTAAATTTTTTATTTAATGAGGTAAAAACATTTTCAACTGTATAATTAACACCGTTATCCCCTGGTTTAATTAGTGAATTTGGATTAATATGATTTTTACCAACACCAACTCCGGTCATTATTTCTTGATAACTCTGTTCTTTTCATTGACGAAAAACATTAGAAATATTAATGATATGTTTAATTAAACTAATATCATCATTAGTATAAGGTTTTTTAATTAAACCATTAACTATCTCATTCATAACTAACTGTTCTCTTTCTGGACTATAGTTATTAGGATAATCAATATCACTAATACTATTTTGATAAACTTTCTTCATTATCTTTTCTATTTCATTTATATAAGAATTATTTGTTTGTTCACTTTTAAATCAATTTAAATCATTAGAACTAACTTTATTTTCTATTTGATGATAAACAGCAACTGCTTGTGAAAGAGCAAAATAATCTTTTGAAATTCTAATCATACCATCAATTCCTGAAGCAAAAATACTACTTAAAGCAGCAAACATTATTGTAATAGCAATTGTTGCTTTTGCATTTAAAACTAAAGAAATTAATAATGCTGTTGAAGTAAAAATTAAATCAAAAATTAAAGCAATACCAAATAAAATAAATAAATATGGCAATAATGTCACAAACAATGTTGTATCACCAATACCAGGCAACATTAATATAATACTTGCAAGAAATATTGATAAAAATATATATGAAATTACAATTGTTTGAAAGGATAATCATTTTTCAAATCAAATTCGATTACGACTAATTGGTTTCGATACTAATATTAATAATGTTCCATCTTCAATTTCATCACGAAAGATTTGAACAGATTTAATACCAATAAAAATAAGTAACATCAAACCTATAAAACCAGAAAAAGCTATTCCTTTTCAAGATGATAAATAAAATAATTTTACTAACTCACTAGTTCAACTAGTATTTGAATCATTATTAATAATACCTGAAGCATTAAGACCTCAATTAAGTCCTAAAATGATTACTGTTAAAATAAAAACTATTCATGTTGATGGAGAAACTAAAATTTTTTTAAAAGTATAACGAAATATTGGCATTTTTTATTCTCCTTTCTTCTTTTGATTTGCTTCCATAACAATACGTTCATACATTGTTTGCAAATCAACAATATATGGCTTTAATAAATTGATATTAACATTGTTATCTAAAGCAATTTTTAAAATTTTATTAATGTCTTCTTGACAATTAATAGTTATTAATAAAGTTTTACCTGTTTTTTCTACAGAAAATTGATCTTCTTCTAAAGCAATTTGTAATTTATCATTGCAACTAATTTCATATTTAGTTTCACTATGATTAATTTGACCACGATAAACTACTTTACTATAATTCAATATTGTTATTTCATCAGCTAAATTTTGTAATTCTGACAAGATATGTGATGAAATAAATATGGTTTTACCTTGTTTACGTAATTTTCTTAAATCATTAAATAATTCGGTTCTAGCTGTTGGATCTAAATTAGCAGCTGGTTCATCTAAAATTAAAACATCTGGATTATTTAATAATGATTGTGCTAATAACACCTTTTTTTTCATGCCTGAAGAATATTCATTAGGACTACGTTTTTTAAATTTTCATAAATCCAAGTTTTTTAAAACTTCTTCAGTTTTAACTTTTGCTTCTTTATGAGTTAAACCACTAATTTCATCCATTGAAACTAAATATTCATAAGTACTAACTCTTCGTGGAAATTTTGCTGCTTCAGGAATGTAACCAATATGTTTCTTGGCAGCAACACTTCAAGCATTTTTTCCATAAATAAGTAAATCACCTTTAGTTACTAACATTGCACTCACTAAACACTTGATAGTAGTTGTTTTACCCGAACCATTTGGTCCAATAAAACCATGAATAGTTCCTTTTGGAACACTAATTGTGGCATTATCTACTGCAACAAATTTTTTAAAGCTTTTTGTTAAATTTCCAATTCCAATAGCATATTCAGAATACTCATGATTATTATTAACAACATAATCAGTATTAAAAATATGAAAAACTTTTTCTTTAACGACATTTTTAAAATTTTTTAACATATTTAAAAAATCCTTTCTTTTTTGAATTTAAAATTCTTTTTTATTATTTTTTTGACTTTGATCTAATTTTTTTTATGACTTTATATATAATAAATATTAATAAACTTAAAGCACCAACTACCAAAATAAATACTATTAACATACTTAACATTGGAGTACCACCAGTAGTAGTAGCATCATCTTTTGTATACTTAGCAACAATTTCTAAAAAATTTCATACAAACATATTTATTTTCTCCTTTGCTTTTTAATAAAATATTTAATTATTTTTTTATTTAATGCACTTTTAAAATATAATTATTGATAATTATTTGTAAGGATATAATGGCATTTTGTGATTTTTAAAATTAAGACTATTCTAAAAATATTTATTTTTTAACAAATAATATTTTTAGTATTTTAAAATGGTATTTTACGTTTTTGTAAAAATACAAATCAATTGTTTACTTACTAAATATTTTAATAAGAACGTACTTATTTTCATCACTATTTTTTTTTTACTAATTGTAAAATGAAATTAATTTTTATTATATGTATTATGTTTTAAATTTATTGAATTAAACTCATTTTTCAATCATTAACAAATATATAGTCTTTTAAAATTTTATCTTTTAAAAAAACCTTTTTATTTTTACTAATAAAACTTATGTTTCTTTTAATAACTTTAGTATTGATTATAGAAATATCAGAAACTAATAATTTTGAATTACTACTATTAGTAGTAGTATTTAACAACAAAGTATAGTTTTCTTCATTTTCGGCAAGTAATAAAAATATACTTCATAATTGTTTTAAAAAAACTAAAATATTAATTTTATTTTCATTATTAATGAAGATAGCTTTAATACCTTGATAATTAAAAATAAATAAAGTTAACTTAATTATTTGCGTAATACTAAAAGTAAAAAAACATTTAAAAAGATTTAAAAATAAACGAAAAACTAAAATATATATAAAAATAAAAGGAATAACAGAAAAAATATTAATAGCATTTAATAAATTCAATGTTTGATTAGGAATAGCAACTAAATTGAAAAATAAATTTACAAAAAGAAGCAAAAAACTAATAAATTGTAAAGTATATTTTCTTTCCATATTATTATTAATTCCTAAAAAGAAACTAAAAATAAAAAAATAAAAAGTTAAAAGTGTAAAAATAGAAATAAAATAATTTAACATCATAAAATTTGAAAACAATAAACTTGAGTAACTTGTAAACTATTATTAAAAACAATATTGTATGGTAAAATTTGCGTTAATAAAAACATTAATAACAATAAATAAAAAATCTTTTGATAACTAATATTACCAAAAACATGTTTTCTTTGAAAATTTAATATTTTATAATTAATAACTAATTTATTTTTAATAATTTTAAAAAATAAATATGCAAACAAAAAAATTCATAATAAAAACATTAAAAAAGAAAAATTTGAAAAAAATTGAAAAAAATATTCATATTACTTTACTACTTTCTTTAAGATTTATTAAGAACTTACTTAATAAGTTAGATTATACCAAAATATAATTTTTCTTAAATAAAAAATGAAATAAAGAATAAAATAATTAACTCTAATTAATATAAATTTTAATTTTAAATAAAATACCCTTTCTTCAAACAAATCATAAATGTTTATTCAAAACAATTTATTTGTCTAAAGAAAGGGATAAAAAACTAATTTAAATATATTTTCAAAAATAAATTTAATTTTATAAGTCAATTTTAATATCTTGACGATCGCTATCTGATGCAAGAAAGTAATCTTTTGAAACTAAATTTAATGTTGATGCTACAACATTACTTGGAAAGGTTTTAATTTTACTATTGAACACTTTAACATTAGCATTATAAAATCTTCTAGCAGCAGCAATATTATCTTCACAATCTTTGGCACCTGATTGTAATTGTAAAACAGTAGTATTTGCTTTTAAATCAGGATAATTTTCTAATAAAGCATTAAATTTTCCAAAAGCTGCATTAAGTGCACTATCTGCTTTTGAAAGATCACTCATTGTTTCCATTTTTCCACTTCGTAAAGATACAACATCTGTTAATGTACTTTTTTCAAATTTCATATAATCTTTAGTAGCATCTACTAATTTTGTTAATAAATCAAAACGACGCTTTAATTGTACATCAATATCAGAAGCAGTTTCTTCAATTGATTGTTGTAATCTTAGAAAATTATTACGAGAAACAATAAATAAAATTATTGGAAATATTAAAACAAAAGATAAATAAACCATAATTTTTCCAAATAGTGACGGTTGGGCAGTAAATGATTCATTGCTAGGTTTAATTGTTGACATAATTTTCTCCTTTCTTATCAATATCTAATAACAAACTATGTTTAATAACTAGTCCATTCTTGATAAGTTAAATATTATTTACACACTAAACCATAATAATTTTACTATATTTTTAAATTTAAGTAATGTATTTTTTTAAGTTTTTATTTAAGCTTATAATATTTTTTATTTAAATTTATACTAAAATAATTACCTTTGCCAATAATAATATGATCAACTAAGGTAATATTAAAAACCTGAAAATTTTTTTTAATTTCTTCGATGATATATAAATCAGATAGTGAGGGTTCACTATTACCACTAGGATGATTATGAATACAAATTACTTTACTTGATTTATGAATAAGTGTCAGATGCAACATATCTTTAACATCAATTTTCATAGTATCATTAGTACCCTTATATAATAAATTTTGATGAATTAATTTATTTTGATTATTTAATAATAATAAATAAAAATGTTCTTGCGTTAAATTTTGATAATATGCATTAACTAAATTAAAAACATCTTCGGGAATAATAATTTTAAAATATTTTTTTTGACTTTCAATACCACCTGGTAACTTAATACTTCCTGAAACACTATTTCATAAATTTTTAATAACAGGAATTGCTATCCCCGCTAACACGGCACCCATTAAAATTGAGCAAAACCACCACTAACTGCCTGACACTCTTGATCAGTCATTGGTTCTAAATCTTCTAAAATCATATTTATCAACCCCCTAAAACTTATTTTTATTTAAAAAATAGTTTTTTCCTTTTTAAATTTTATAAGTTTAAAAAAAAGTAATAGGATTTTCTAAATTATATTTAAAAACTTTAACTTTTGTTGATAATTTTTCAATAAGTAATTGAAAAAGAAAATCAACAAATTTTTGTTCCATATAATGACCAACCAAAATAACATTAATTTTTCTATCTTTAGCTTCCATAATATAGTTTCATTTCATTTCTCCAGTAATTAATAAATCAATATTGCTAGATAAATTACTAATAATATCACCACCAGCACCAGCAGATAAAGCAACAGTCACTATATTGTTATCACTCAATTTATTATTAACCAATTGTATGTTTGCAACATTAAAATATTTTTTTAAGTTATTAATCAATTCTTTTAATGGCATTTGTCTATCAAATTTACCAACTATTGCCAACTTTTCTTCATTAATAAAATGAATATTTTTAATTCTTAATTCTTTAGCCATCAACATATTCATACCTACTAATGATATATCAAAATTAGTATGTAATGAATATACATTAATATCTGCTATTAGTATTTTACTATATAATTCTTTTTTTCAATTTGAAATATTAGATTGATTAATATCTTTAGCAAAAACTAATGGATGATGAGAAATTATTAAATCAATATTATTATTAATGGCCTCAGTTAAAACTTCATTAGTAACATCTAAACAAACTAAAATTTTATTAATATTGGTTTTTGTTTTTGATTTAATTTGTATTCCTGAAAAATCTCATTCACAAACATCTTTTAAAGGAAAATATGTTTCTAAAACATTAATTATATTATTGATAGTTAACATGTTAACTATTATCCTTTATAAAATTCTTTAATATGTTTAGATTTAGACGGATGTTTTAATTTTCTAATTGCCTTTGCTTCTATTTGTCTAATTCTTTCTCTTGTAACAATAAATTCTTTACCAACTTCTTCTAGAGTTTTTGGAGAATCGTACTTAGTAATATGACGATGAACAACCTTATCACTTAACAATTCTGTTTTATCTAAACTAGTATCATAGTGTAACTGTAAATTATTAACTACTGTTTTTAATTCAGTAATTTCTTTTTCATCTTCACAAAGTTCTAATAATCTTCTTAATTTTGTTGGTAAAATTCCAAAACGCATTCTAATAACTTTTTCTTCTCGTTTTGTTAATACTTCAGCAAAAACACGATCCAATTGTTCTCTTAATCAATGTCTTTCAGCATATTCATCGGGAGATAGCATATTTTTATCTTTAATAAAATCACCAAAATGTGTATCATCTTCTTCACCAATTGGTTTTTCTAAAGATACTGGTTCAATAGCAAGTTTTTTAATTTCACGAACACGATCGGCTGTCATGTTTTGTCCCATTTTATTGGCAATTTCCTCATGAGTAGGATCACGACCTAATTCTTGTGTTAAGTTTCTTTCAATTCTTGTTAACTTATTAATTCTTTCAACCATATGAACAGGTACACGAACCATTTTACCTTGATCAGCTAAACTTCGTGTAATTGATTGTCTAATTCATCAAGTAGCATAAGTTGAAAATTTAAAACCACGGCGATAATCAAATTTATCAACTGCTTTAATAAGACCAATATTACCTTCTTCAATTAAATCAGCAAAATCTAAACCACGATTTAAATGTTTTCTAGCAACAGAAACTACTAATTTTAAATTTGATTTAATTAATTGCTCACGACCATATGTTCTTTCCTCAACATCTTTTGATTCTAACATTTTAGCATATTTAATTTCCTCACCTTGACTCAATATTTGACTTGTTCCCAAAATATTAAAATAAGACTTAATTCCATCTTTTCTTCTTGTATCATTAGAGATCCCCATTGTATTTTTAAAACTCAAATCACTAACTAAAATATCAATATCTAAATCATCAGGTAATTGTTCATCATCAATATCGGGAAAATTAGCATCATCTTCAACTTCATCCATCAAAATATCAGTAAAGACTACTCCTTCTTTTTCTAACCGATCAAAAATTTCCTCAATCGTATCATCATCTAATTTTAAATGTGCAAACTCTTTAATGACATCTTCTTGTTTTAATTCTTTTGCTTGACTCTTTTCTAATTTTTTAATTAAATTACTTTCTACTTCCTCTAAAGTTAAAAGTTTTTTCAATTTCGTTTTTTGTTGTATAGCAGCCATATTTTCACCTTATCCTTAATTTATCATCATACTTATTTTTTCTTTATTTTATTTTTTAATACTGATATTTCTTTTAATAACAATATTTGTTTTTCAATATTTTTTTCAGATTTCAATTTATCATTGATCATTTTTATTTCATAATCAATTAGTTGATTATTAATAATTTTTAAGTAATCATTAATAATTTGAGGTTTTAAATCAAACTTTTTATTTTTATACTTATCAAGAAGTTTTTCTAAAATATTTAAAAGTGAATTACCTTTAAGTTCTTCTAAAATTAAATCAAAATTAATTGCTTCTATTTGATTATTTTGATATTTTTGACTAATTAAAAAGTATAAATTCATAAAATCTTGATTTGGAAAAATAATTTTTTCTTTTTCTAAAATTAAATAAACATTTCTTGATAACATTACTAAAAAAATAAGTTGTTCTTGTGCTTCAAAAAAAATATTTTTTACTTCTATTTTAGATTTATTTTTGATACTAAAAGTTGTAGTTACTAAATTATTATCAATATTTAAAATTTGTATTAAGTCTTCAGTGGATAAATTAGTTATTTTTGCTAACATATTTAAATAAAACTTTTGAGTAATAACATCATTGATTTTTGTTCAAATTGGAACTAATGATTTTAAAAATTCATTAAGTTCATAACTATCTTTTTTAATGTTATATTTAGTTAATGATAAATTAATTGCAAATTCAAAAGGATGAATAGTTTTTTTTATTATTTCATAAAATTTTTGAGGAAATTTATTTATTAATTCATCAGGATCAAATTTAGTATCATTATTGATAATTTGTACTTTAAAATTATTTGATAATAAAACACTAGCTATTTTTAAAGATGCTATTTTTCCTGGTAAATCACCATCTAAAAAAATAATAATATTAGTAGTAATTTTTTTTAAAAGTAAAATATGTTCTTTTGTTAAATTTGTTCCCATTAAAGCAACAACATTTTTAATATTTTGATTATTTAGAGCAATAACATCCATAAAACCTTCAGTCAAATAAATAACTTCATTTTTTTTAATATAATTTCTAACATTATTAAAGTTATATAAAATTTTACTTTTCTTAAAAAAATCTGTTTCTGGACTATTAATATATTTATAACTTTTATCTTCTCTATTATAATTTCTTGCAGAAAAACCAACACAGTCTCCATCTTCATCTTTAATAGCAAACATAATTCGATTTGAAAAGGTAGGAAGAAGTTGATCCTTATTATTAATTTTCATAAGTCCTAATTTTACAAATTCAATATTATCTTTATAACCTTGTGCATTAAGATAATCTATTAATTCATTATTAATAGGTGCATAACCAATATTAAAATATTTAATATTTTCAGTAGTAATATTACGATTTTGTAAATATTTCATTGCTTCTTGACCAATATCAGTTAGTAACTGATAACTAAAAAAATTCATTGCAATATTATTTAAAATTTTTAGTGGATTTTTTTTAGTTTCAACATTAAATTCAGATAAATTAATATCAAACTCTTTTAAATTTAAATTAACATTATCTGCTGCTTCTTTAAGAGCATTAATAAAATTAATATTTTTATATTTTTGTAAAAAAATAAAAACATTTCCTTGTTCACCACAAGAAAAACATTTATAAATTTGTTTTTCTTGTGAAATTGATAATGAAGGAGTAGAGTCTTCATGAAAAGGACAGATAGCTCAAAAATTATTGCCTTTACGGATCAAATTTAAATATTTACCCATAACTTCGACAATATTAATTTTTGCTTTAACTTCATTAATTTTTTTATTAAACTCGATATCCATATTTTTTCACACAATTCTAACAAATAATGTCTAATTTGTCATATAAATATTCTTTAAGTTGATCAACTTTAACTATAACTTGATTTGTAGTATCACGATCTCTAATTGTAACAGTACCTTTAGTTTTTGTGTCATAATCAATTGTTACACAATACATAGTACCAATACCATCTTGATAACGATAAGATTTACCAACACTTGATGATGCTTCATAAATTACTCTTAATTGTGTTTTATTTAACATTTCAAAAATTTCATATGCCTCTTTACCTAATTTTGTTTTATTTAAAGACATAACAGCTACTTGATAAGGGCAAATACTCTTATTTAATTTTAACACTAACCGTTCTTTATCGTCTTTTAAAACTTCTTTTGTAAATGCTTCACAAACTAAAGCTAATAAAAGCCTTTCAACACCAATTGAAGGTTCAATAACTGAAGGAATAACCATTCTTTTTACTGTAACATTAGGATCTTGAATCTCAAAATTTATACCAGAATTCTCACTATGTTTTGTTAAATCATAATTCCCACGATTAGCTATACCACATAATTCACTCATACCAAAAGGAAAATTATATTCAATATCAGTAGTTGCTAATGCATAATGTGCTAGTTGATTTTGTTCATGATTTTTAAATTTTATATTTTTTGAGTTCAATAAACCTACTAGAGAGAGAAATTCTTTACATTGATCAACTCAATAATTAAATCAAGTATTATCATTTTTATCCTTTGGAATAAAGAAAAATTCTAATTCCATTTGTTCAAATTCTCTAGTACGAAAAATAAAATTACCAGGAGTTATCTCATTTCTAAAGCTTTTACCAATTTGACCAATACCAAATGGTACTTTTTTATTACAACTATTTCTTACATTATTAAAATTTATAAATATTCCTTGTGCGGTCTCAGGTCTTAAATAAATTTTATTTTTATCTTCTTTTAAAACACCTTGATATGTTTCAAACATTAATTGAAATTGTCTAACTTTAGTTCAATCTTCATTATTGCATTTAATACATTTAATATGATTTTGATTAATATATGTTTCTAATTTTTCATTACTTCAATTATCACAATTAATACTAGGAAAATAATGATTAATTAAATTATCAACTCGAAAGCGAGACTTACATTTTTTACAATCAATTAATGGATCACTAAAATTACTCAAATGCCCTGAAGCTTCTCAAACTTTAGATTTCATAATAATTGAACTATCTAGCCCAACATTGTATGGATTTTTTTCGACAAAAAAAACTCATCAACTTTTCTTAATATTATTTTTAAGTGCTACACCAAGCGGACCATAATCTCAACTATTAGCAAGACCTGAATAAATTTCTGATCCTTGAAAAATAAAACCATTTTCTTTTAAATGAGTAATTATTTCCTTCATTGACTTATCATTGATAATTTTATTAATCATTGCCCCTCCATTAATCATAAAAATTTTCTTAAATATCTTAAATAATACATAAAATCTCTAAAAAGAATAATCTTGTTAATAATATGTTCATAGATAGGTTTTGTCAACCTATTATAAGTGTTATATATTATTAAAAACAATATAACAACTAATTATTAAAATATTTATGTAATTATTAATTTATTATTATATTTTTGACAGTGGTTTTCTAAAATATTAAGAATTTTATTAAGTTCTTCTTTTTCAACTTTTCATTTATTAATATCTTGATAATTTAATAAATAAAGTTGATATATTTTTTTAAACAAAACAATGTCAAAATTAATTATAGCTAATTTTAAAGAACAATTTTTACAAAAAACACCACCCAAATCATAATTAATTAAATACAAATTAGTTATTTGATTACAATTAATACAATTAGTAAAGTTAAACTGAATTCCTTGAAATATTAAACTATGAAATAAGAAAAAAACATAAACTTTCTTAAAATTACTATTTATCATTAACTGTTCATATAAATTAAATAAAAAAGAAAAGATATTTTTATTATTAATACTAATTTTTTCTAAATAATTAATAACTATCTTGTTAAAACTCTTAATCAATTGATAACTTTTTTCATTTATAAAACTATTAAAACTTTTTATTTTTTTATATGTTATACATAAGTTTGAACAATCATAATTTTGATTAAAAATAAAAATTCAACAATCTAAAAGACTATATTTATTTAAATTGATTTTTATTTCTGGTAAAGAAACTATTTTAACACCATAATTTGATGTTAAAATAGTAACATTATTTATTGATTTAATGTAGTTAATGTTTAAAATCAAACCAGTATCAATATTAAACATATTTTAACTATAACCTAACTCTTTTAATTTTCTAGGATTATTTCTTCAATCAGGTATTACTTTTACAAAAGTTTTTAATATAATATGAGAATCAAAAATACTTTCTAAATCTGTTCTAGCTCTTATTCCAATTTCTTTAATCATACTACCTCCTTTACCAATAATAATTCCTTTTTGTGAGTCTCGTTCAACAACAATAACAGCATTAATATCAGTAATATTAGTATTTGGATTATAATTAATACTTTCAATTAATACTGCTACACTATAAGGAATTTCTTCTTCTGTTAAATTTAAAATTTTTTCACGAATAATTTCCTTAATTAAAGTATTATCTGAAACATCATCGTTATTTTCGATTAAATGATTCTTTTCACCAATTGGTAAATACTCATATAGTTTTTTCAATAATATATCTAAATTCATTTCTTTTATAGCAGAAATTGGAATTATTTCTTTAAATGGTAATAAATCTTTTCACTCATTAATTTTATCCATTAATTTTTCTTTTGTTACTAAATCAACCTTAGTTAATAAAAGTAGAATAGTTGTATTTACCCTTTCTGATAATAATTTAATAATATGTTTATCGCTATTTCCAATGTATTCATTACATGGCGCTAATAAACAAATAATGTTAGTTTCTTTAGTGGCGCGGTTAGCATCGCGATTCATCATTCGTCCAAGTTGGTTATTATGTTTATGAATGCCGGGAGTATCAAAAAATATGATTTGCATATCATCACTATTATAAATACCTTGAATTTGATTTCTGGTTGTTTGTGGTTTATTAGACACAATTGCCTTTTTTTCTTGAAGAATGGTATTTAATAAAGTTGATTTTCCAACATTACTTCTACCAATAAAACTAACAAAACCTGATTTAAAATTATTATTCATAAATTAATTCCCTTTCAATGAACTTGGTTTAAACGCTAAAGGTAATAAGTCTTTTACTAATATTTTACAAATTGTTTTAGTATCATTATTTTCATTTTTATTACTAATATAAATAGGACATGTTTCTGGCATAATTTCAATCATAAATTGACGACACATACCACAAGGAGAACCAACAGTTTCACTATCAGTAATTAAAAATAAACTAATAATATCTTCTTTTTTATAACCTTGAGCAATAACTTGTGACAAAGCCGCTCTTTCAGCACAAATGCCTACTGAGTATGCAGCATTTTCAACATTTACTCCTAACACTTCTTTACTATTTTTCAAAATTACTATTGCAGCAACTCTAAATAAAGAATAAGGAGCATAAGCATTTTTTTGTATTGCTTTTGCTTTTTTCAATAATACTAATAAATCTATAACTTGTTCCATTATACCACTCCTTATTTTCTAGTAATACCAAGAATATTTAAAATTTCATCTTGTAAATCAAACATAACCTTTTCTTCTACGCTATTTTGATGATCATATCCTAATGTATGAAGTAATCCATGAATAAAAAGAAATGATAATTCTCTAATTAAACTATGGCCATATTCTTGTGCTTGCGCTACTGCCTTTGAATAACAAATATAAACATCACCTAAATCTCTAATATCAATATTAATATTTGGAAAATCATCATCATTATTTCCAAATGATAAAACATCAGGAACATAATCTTTATGACGATACATTTTATTTAATTCAATACTAGTCTGTTCGTCATTAAAAATAACAGCAATACACCATGTAATTTTCTGTTTTAACTTAATAGCTACTGCATTTAAAATTTTTTCTGATAAAATATTAAAATTTTTAATGTCATAGTTATGATCATTGTAAATATTTACAATATTAATTTTTGCTGGCATTTATCTACCTAACTTCTTTTTGATTAAATTATATCAATATTTACATTTATGTTGTAATATTATTTCAAATAAATGTTAACAAACTTTCTTCACCAATAATTATTAATACCATTTGATTTAAATATGTATTAGAATTAATATTTTCTTCAATTAAAAGTTGATTATTATCATTTCATTTTGGAAAAAAATTGTTAAATAACATTTATTAATAGAGAAAAAAATAGTAATTTGATTAAAACTATTAAACTTTAAACATTCTTCTCTTTTAAAATCTAATAAATAAGCAAAGTGTCCCTTATTTTCATATCTTGTCTCACTTATAAAAATAGTTTGACCATTACCAGCATAAACATGAGGAATATTAATAATTTTTAAACCTAATAAGAGTCCTAAAAAAAGAAAAATTGAACTACTCCCTAATAAATAAGTACTTTTTCTAAAAAAAATCATTATTCATTACCATCTATACTTTTATAATTATTTAAATCAATTACATTTTTAAATAATTTTACTAGTGTTAAATCATGACCTGCATAAATAATAATTTTTTTTTATAATGATTCAATAATAAAGTTATTAACTTTATTTTTAAATCATTATTGATGTTACTCAAAATTTCATCTAATAAAATTACTTTTCAATCATAAAAAAATAAACTTAAGAAAATAATTATTTGTTTTTGACCTTGACTAAGATTAGCCCCATATTCTTGATAATAATAAAATGTTGTTAAACCTAAACTGCCCAAGAGATCATTAAATCCTAATTTTTGAAAATTTATTAATTTTTCTTTTGTAATATTAAATGATAAGATATTTTCTAAAACTGTACCGTTATGAATAATAGAATTTGAATGTAAATAAATACATTTTTTTTGTCAAAATTCATATGAAATATTATCTAATCCAATTTCATTATTAATTAAAATTTTACCTTGAAAAGGCACATATTTCTGAATTAATAATGATAGTAAGGTTGTTTTACCAATGCCAGAAGGACCAATAATAATATTACTTTGTTTTAATATTAAATTTAAATTACTAAAAACTACTTTATTTCTTAAATTAAAATAACAATCTTTTAATACTATTTTATTAATTGATATTGAAAAAAAATTTTTGTTATTCTTATATTGTAATCTACAATTAATAAAAACCGGAAAGAAAATAAGACTATTACCAATATTTTGAAAAAAAGAATTAATATAAATACTAATACTAGTAATAAATATTAATTGAGATAGATTAATTTTACCATCAAAAATTAATATTAATGATAAATATATAGTAATAAAACTAATAATATTTTTAATAAAACTTGTTAACGAACTATTATTAATAACTAAATTATTTAATTGTCAATAATTATTAATATGTGTATTATACTTTTTAACTAATATACTTTTAATATGCAGTTGCAAATTACGAAAATAGGCATCTTCAAAATTTTTTTGACTTAAAATTATTTGTTGCTGCAAATCTAATTTGGTAACTAGTTCTTTTTTTACTAATGGTTTTTTTCATAACATTATTATAAAAATAATTAATACTGTTATAAAACCATTTAATAAATTTACTAATCAAATCATAAAATGAATCTTAATCAAAACTATGCTAACAATAACACTAGTAATAAAATTAATAATTATCTCTAAACTATTATAACAAAACATAGTTGATATATTATTAATATCTTGATATATTTGTAAAAAATCACTACCATTATATTTTTGTATTTCTATTGGTTTACTTTTAAATCATTTATTATGAAATAAATCTACTAAAAAGTTATTGAAATAAAAATAAAATTTTTGACATATTTTATTTAAAATATATTCAATTAAAATTTTCATTAAATTAATAAAAAAGAAACTTAATAATAAAATCATTGCTAACTGTAAACTATTATTTAAAATAATTTGATTAATAAAATGCTTATAAAATACTTGTGCTATAAAAAAGGTAGTAACCAAAAATAAATTATTAATTATAATAATTAATGAATAATATAAATAATTTGGAATCAAAAATGGTGAAAAATTTTTAATTTTATTCATCTTTTTTTTATTAGTAATAAAGAATTTATTTATTATATTAGTTGAAATAACAACATTTGTAAAAAATTTTTGCAAAATCTTCAATATTTTTTCAACTAAGTTCAATATCTTCTGGATTTGCCACCAGTCATTTATTTTTTTTCTTTTTGTAAATAACTACAAAATGAAATCCAACATTAGCATTATATATTTGAATAATTAATGGTTTAACAATTATTAGTGATTTTAATTTATCAAAATTAATATTATAAGATTTTAATAATAAATTATAATTACTAGCCAATTGTTTTAATTCTAAAAGATTAATTCCCAATTTTGTTAAAAATATATCTTTTTTTATGTCATTAATTAATAACTTCTTCTTAAAATAAAACCTATATATCATAGCAAGACATGCCAAACCACAATCATTTTCTGTTTCTTGTTGAACAAAAGGATATTTCATATAAAAAATCACCGCCAATAATAATTAACAGTGATTACCATTTTTTCCTTTTTATTACTTACGATGTTTTTTCTTTTTAGCAGCAACGCTTTGTTTTTCGCGTTTTTCATCACGCGCAGAAAGAAAATGTTTATGTCTTTTTTCTGCTCTTTTAGTTTCTTGGGCCTTTTTACTAAATCCTTTTAAAAGACGTTGAAACTCTTGTTCACTACTTGTTCGTTCTTCGTTTTCTTTGTTGTCTGATGATGGTGATTTTTTCACTGAATGCATTCATGTCAGCTCCTATTTTTTATTTTACTTTAACAATTATATTAGTAAATTAAAAAATTATCAATATTTTTATACAATATTAAACTTTTTATTTTAAAAAAAATTAAAAGTAAGATTATCTTTTAAAATTTCACACTTACTAACTATTATTTAATAATACTTAATGATTTTATCATATTTTAAATGTTTATGTTTTTAATAAATAAAATAAAAATTTATTTATAAAATAAATCTAAATGAACGATTTGACACTAAAAATAGAATAAAATTTAAATCTTCTTTAGAAAGTTTACCAACAACGTTACGAATACCATCATTTTTAATTTTATTTGTAATAATATGTAATTCACCGCGATAATTTTATGCTTTATTATTAAGAATAACAACATCACCTTTTTCTAATCATTGATTAGTATTGTTAGCGGGGATATCCAATTCTTGATATATAACTCGAGAAATAACACTACGAATTATATCTCGTGCTAAATCAGATCTAACTTTATGAATATTTTTGTCAAAAAGAATCTGTTGTTCACTATCAGTAATATTAGAATTTAACTCAATTTTTAACGATAAATTTTTATAATCAATTTCATTTATCATTTTCAAATCATATTCTGTTAAAAACTGGTTAGCAATAATTATCATATCAATGCATAAAGCAATATAATGACGAATTTGTGTTACCAATGGTCAATCACGATGCAGTTCTAATGTTGGTAAATTATCATTATATTTTCAAGGTCCAATTTTATCTTTTCCTAATAATGTAACAAAGCTGGCAAATGAAATTTTATTAACAACGCTTTCAGATTGATTTAAACAAAAAAAGTCAATATCAGCACCGGTATATCTTTGTGGATAAAAATTATAACAACTAATAAGGTTATTAACATTAGCTTTATAAAATAATATTAAGTAGTTGATATCATTAACAACATATGAACCATTAATAAATATTTTAAAATTTAAACGATTTTGACTTAATTTTGCTTAATGTTTAATATCAATTCCTTCATTGCAACGAATACCCGATAAACCATACATTTTAAAAAACTTTATGAAATCAAGTCGTTTATTAAGATTCAGATTAAATTCATTAATAAATTCAATATTAATATCTGCAAAAACATGCATATTATACTTTTTAGCAATTTGTGTTAATACTACTAATTTTTTTAAATTTTCATAATCTGTTTTTTTAAAACTAATTAAAGTTGTAAAAATAGTTCTAATATTATTCTTGGCTAATAATTCGGTATAATTTTTAATTTCTTCTAAATTTGCTAAATATAAATAAACTGCAGCACCAATTTTTTCCATTTACTTCCTCCTTTACTTTTTATATATTAATTTTATCATTTTGTAACTTAATAATTTTTAATTTTTACAATAAATAATGTAAAGGATTCCTAGTTTGATAAAATAACTACTTCTACATAAAAATAAGAAAATTGACTACGCTAATCTTAATTTTAATACACCTTATACATTAATAAATCTATAATTTACATTTATTCATGTTAAGTATTAACTTTATAAATATAATTATTTTTTATGCTAATATTTATTTATAATTTAATAAAAGTTGATTCCTAATATAGAAATTTATTTATATTAGGTTTTTTATTAAATTAAAATTAAAGAAAGGAAAAAGATTAAAAGATATGCCTTTAATTTATATAGAAAAAGAAAAACTATTACAAAATGAATGAGAAAAAAGAAAAAAAGAAGCAATAAAAAATATTAACAAAAAAATACCAGGTGAATATTTATTAAAAATATTTGAAACTATAATCTTAGATAATGATACAAAAGTTAATGAGGAAAATCTTCAACAATCTCAAGAATTCGAAACATTTGAAGAAAAACCATTACAAGATAATGAAAATAAACAAGAATCAAAAAACTGAACACAATTTAAAACAGATTTTCCAAATATTGCACAAATAATAAAAAATAGCAAAAATACTGGCATCAAAATATTAACATCTTTAATTACATTTTTTGAAATTAATGATGACCAACTTGGAATTACAGAATATATACTAAATTTAAATGAAGAACGTAAAAAAGAAAAAATGAACATTAAAGAAATTGAAGAAAAAATTAAAAATATTTGAAAAGAAATCAAAGAATTAGAAAGCAAGCTATTTTCAGATGAACCATTATCATTATGATCTTGTTCTTCTGAATTAAAAGAAGAAAAAATTAGTAAAAAATTGAACTTGAACTAATAAGAATAGGGAGGTTCGAAGTATCACAAGCACAAATGGAACAATATTCACCAGAAATAAAACAAATTATAAACGATTCAAAACAACTTTTAAAAGAATATGATGATGAATTAAATAAATCAATTACATTATAAATAATTTGTGTAATTACTTAATAAAAGGTAAATTTTTAGTGTTTATTAAACAAAAACAAACATTTATACTTTTTTATCTTATTTAATTATTATTTTTGATATACTATAAGTGTTTATTACTATATAAATTAAAAAAAGAGGATAAAATGAAACAAAAGCAGATTCAAAAAACAAATGATAAAAATGATCAAAAATTAAAAAAAACTATCGAAACGATTGATATTCAAACTAAAAATAATTTGAATTCAAAAGAAAATGATGAACAAACTGAAAATGATAAATACGAATTAAAAAAACTTAAATTTTATTTTATAATTAAATTATTAACAATAATATTTGCATTTTTATTGACAGTAGTTTTATATTTAGGTTTTTTATTAACAAATAAATTAGACTTAGATACATTATTAGAATTTGAATGACCTTTATTACTACTAATGGGAATTACAACCACAACATTACTTCCAAGTAAAATATCTAAAACTACTAAAATTTAAAATAATTTTATAATTATTATTTCTTATTGCTTAAATTATATCCTTTTAACAAAAAATATTATTAATCTCTTTAAAAATAAAATTTTAAAGAGATTAATTTTTATTTTAAATTAAAAAAATAAATTATCACCAAATAATAACGTCTTATAATAAATTTTGATATGAAAAACTCTTTTCTACAATATTATGTTCATCTAAATCATTTATTGATTTTCATTTTTTACCATAATTTAAACTACTACTTCCTAATATTTTAGTTTTCTTTTCTAATTTATTAACTTTAGTTTTTAAAATTTCAATATCACTTTCTAACTTATTAATTTTAGTATTTAATCCATTATGTTCGCAAATTAATTTATCAAAACTATCCTTACTATATTTATTATTAATTGCTTTAATTTTATTACTTTCTCACATTCCACAAGTCAAAAATTTAAGTGGTCAATGTCACCATCTTCTTGATAATTGTTTTTCATTTTTGAAATTCAAATTAAAATTATTAATTTGTCCACATATTTTATTTTTAGCTTCTTTTAGTATTTTTAAATCATGTATTTTTTCTTGCATTTCTTTAAAAATTTCACTAATGTCTGAACTATCATATAGTGTTAAATCATCTAAACTTTTAGAACTATCTCTATGCTTTATTTCAACTTCTAAATCAGTTTGTAAACCTAATACAAATAACTTATCTTCTGAAGTAGTTAAAACATTACTTAAATCATATTTATATATATTTTTAAAATCTATTGACAATGTTCCCTTATTTGCTTGTGCTTCTAAAAAACTAATAGTTACAGTAAACAAAGATAAAATTGGCATTATTGCTTTATCAGAATATTTTTTTGTACTTTTTCCACAATTATATTGAAGATATTTAAGATTTTTAATAACATTAGGAATATCTGCAACCAAAAATATTCCTTTTAATTCTTCAATAATTCTTTTAAAATAAGGAATTTGAGTATTATGTTGTTTTTGATATTTTAACTTTATACTTTCAAGTTTTTTTATTAACTTTGTTGCAGATAACATTTTTTCTTTTACCATTTTTTAATTTCTCCTCTTTTAAAAAATAAAAAAAACCCATTTATTTTTAATAAAAATAAGGGTTATAAAACTTATATTAAGTTTATGATTTTTATTATACTATCTTTTTTTAAGATTTTATTAATATACTTTTGGCATAAAATAATAATTAGTTTTTCTAAATTTTAAAAAATTATTTATGTAAAAAAACTAAACATTTTCCTTTTTTAATAATTAGTTTTGGTCTTTCTTTTTTGTTAAATTCATTACTAATAGTTTGTGTACTATTATTAGTAACAGTAATATCCTGATTTGGATAAAACTTACAACCACTAAAATTATAAATTACTTCTTCATTGTCTAAACTAAAAAAAGAAATATATTTATATGTTAATTGTCAATTGTAAAAAATATATTCTGATTTTGCTTTTAATAAAAAACAATAATTATTTTCACCTAATAAAATTGGATTAAAACATTCATATTTTTTTATTATATTAATACTAGCAAGTAACATATCCCAACGTATTCCATCACTTACTATCACTATTTGTTGAAAATTAATTTTTTTGGAAATTGCAGTAACTATCGCAAGTTCACTATCAATAAAATCTTTTTCTTTATTAAAAGTAATAATTTCAAAATTATGTATTTTACTTTGATCATTTAAAATCTTTAACTGTTGTTTATTAACGGTATCATTATCACCACAAATAAACTTAATTGGTTTTTTATATTTTAATAATGATAAAATACCAGTTTCAACACCAATAAAAATTGGATTAATAAATTGTTCTCAATTTAAATTATAATCACGACAAACAATTACTAATTGTTTAATATCACTATTTTTCATAATTTGTTAACATCGCAACTTGTTTTTTTACTGAATTATCACTATTTAATAAATAACTACCCGCTACTAGGTAATTAGCACCAGCAGTAATACAATCATTTGCTGTTAAATTATTAATGCCACCATCAACAGCAATTGTAATATTTGGAAAATTATTATCGATATGTTTTACTAACATTTTAATTTTATTAATAGTTAAATCTAAAAAACGTTGTCCACCCGCACCTGGTTGCACACTCATAATTAAAATTGTATCAAGATCTTTCAAATAATCATAAATTTTTGAAATTGGTGTATCAGGATTAATGGCAATTCCTTTTTTAAAACCAGGGTTTTTTCATTGCAGGAATTCTTTTAATTGTTCTTCTGTTAATGCTTCATAATGCAAAGTAATATTTTTAACTTGCGGTAAAATTATAAATGGTTTTAAATAATCACATACTTTTAATGTTGTTATCTTTACCATCATATGACAATCAATATTGATATTAGAACTAAATTTACATACATCACTTAATATTTTTGCACCAAAACTTAAATTTTCAACAAAATGATGATCCATAACATCAAAATGAATTCAATTAATTCCTGCATTTTGTAAATTTAATAAATCATCTTTTAAAGATAGAAAGTTAGCAGTTAAAATGCTAGCGGCAATTGTTACTTCTTTTTTCATATATTACCATCCTTTATTTTAAATTATTAACTTTATTGAATTCTATTAAAATTTTACAATAATCTTCATAAAAAAAACCAGAAATTATTTTATTTGCAACTGCTTTTTTAATTGCACATTCTGGTTCTTGCTGATGTAAGCAAGTACGAAACTTACAATTTTGTCAAATATTAGTAAAACTAGGAAAATTAGTAGCAATATCAATACTACTTAAACCTTGCAATTGAAAGACCGAAAAACCAGGTGTATCTGCAATAATACCATCATGTAAAAAATAAAGGCGAGTTTTAGTTGTGGTATGTTTACCACGATTTAAACTTGTAGAAATATCCTGTGTTCATAGTTTTAAATTATTATCCAAACTATTTAAAGTTGAACTCTTTCCCACTCCTGAAGTACCTGTTAATATTGATAACTTGTTTGTAAAAACTTTTTTTAAATCTTCAATACCATTTTTTTTAACATTTGAAATAAAAATTACTGGTAAATTTAAATTCTGATATGCTTTAACTTTTGTTCAAACTTCATTATCTTTAGTTACCAAATCAATTTTTGTAAATATTAAAATTATTTTTAAATGATAATAATTAAAAATAGTTAATAATTTATTTAATAGAAAACTACTAAGAAAAGGATTAACAAGAGAACTAACAATTAATACTTGATCAACATTAGCAATGCTTGGTCGATATAGTTCATTAAATCGAGGTAAAATTGATTCAACCAAAGGATTTTTATCATCTTTAAAATTAACTTTAACATAATCACCAACTAAAATTTTTGTTGTTTGAAATTTTAAATTTCCTTTGATTAAACAAGAATAAATTTGATTTTCAATTCTTACTTCAACAAAGTTATTTGCAACTCCAATAACTATTCCTTGTTTAAAGTTCATAGTGTCCTCCAATTAATATAAAATTAATATGCTTATAATAACACCAATAAGTAATAATATAATTAAAATTAAAGATGATAAAAATTCTTTTTTTAAATAAAATGGTTTTTTTAATTTTTGTGAATTTAAGTAATTTTTCTTAAATAACATATTATTTTTATTTTCCGTTTTTAAACAACAATCTAAATCATTACTCAATTCACTAATTGTCCGATAGCGATCATTAATATCCTTAGCAGTTGCCTTCAAAATAATATTTTCTAAACTTTGTGGAATATTTTTATTAATTTCATGAATTAATGGCATTGGTTCTTTAATATGTTTGGCCGCTAATATTTGTGGATTTTTATGAAAAAAAGGTGGTTTACCAACTAATAATTCATATAATATAATACCTAAAGCATAAATATCACTTTGAATTGTTGGTTTTTGAAATTTTACTACTTCTGGAGCAATATATTTCATTGTTCCTACAACTTGATTAGCGTATTTTTTAACTTCATAATCATCAATAACAGCAATACCAAAGTCTAAAACTTTAATTGCTCCACTACTAGTTAAAATAATATTTTCGGGTTTTAAATCACGATGAATAATATTGACTGCATGACACGCATTAACCCCTTTTAAAATTTCTTTCATAATAACTATAACTTCATTAACTGATAAAACTGAATAATTACTTAAATATTCTTTTAATGTTTTACCTTCTAATAATTCAAAAACTAAGCATCAATCTTTCTTATCAATAAAAACATCATATACCAAAATAACATTGGGATGTCTAACTCTAGATACTGCTCTAATTTCTTGCAAAAATCGTTCTTTTATTAAGTCATCTAGTGATGAAATTGGATTAATTACTTTTAAAGCAACTTGCCGATTTAAATATTTATCTTGTGCTTCATAAACTTTAGCCATACCACCCGAACCAATAATTTTTAAAATATAATAACGATTATTCAATAATTTATTTATTTCCATTAGTTTCACCATTACTTTTAAATTTATTTTTTAAAAATTACTAACTTATTTATAATTTATATTTTACACAAAAATGTCAAAAGACTAAAATTTTATTTCCATTAATAATACAGTAACATTATCAGTTGAAACATTAAGTAATGCTTGCTTAATTAATAACTTAACTTTGTTATTAATATTTCCATTTTTTTCTAATATATTAACTATTTCATATTCTTCTAAAAAATCATGAACACCATCACTAGTTAAAAGAAAATATGATGGAATTATTAAGGGTAAATGAAAAATATCGGTTTTTAATGGCTTACGTGGACCAAGAGCACTAGTTAATGCCTTTCAATAAGTGTGATTTAAATCAACACTTGATTCTTTAGTTGTGTTTTTTTGTAAATATAGATTTAAAATATTATGATCAACTGTTAACTGTTTTAATCCTTGTTCACTATATTGATAAATACGTGAATCACCAATATTTACTAAATAAGCTTTGTTATTAGTAATTAAAATTATTACCATAGTTGTTCCCATATCAAGCGCTTGTTCATTACTTAAACTAAAATTATTCATTTCAATTTGAATAATATCTATCTTTTCTTGTAATCATGCATGAATTTGTTTATCGTATTTTAATTTAGTAAAATCTGTTGTTTCAAAAAATTTTTTTAACATACTAACAGCCATATTACTGGCCACTTCACCACATTTATGACCACCCAAACCATCACAAACAACACCAATAACTTGTCCCGTATTATTTGTTAAATATAAAACGGCATCTTGATTATTTGTACGATAATTACCAACATCTGTTTTATAACTAGCATTTATTTTCATAAACTGACCCCCTATATTCCTTTTTTTAATTTACAAATATAAAATCCATCAGTATTGTTATTAAAACCAAAAAATTGTTTTTCTGCAATGATTGTCATATCTGCGTGATTTTTAACAAACTTCTCAATTTGATTTTGATTTTCTTTAATATTGAAAGTACAAGTAACATACACAATTATCGCTTCGGGTTTTAAAAGTTGATAAGCCTTATTTAATAATTTTGCTTGAACAGTAATTAAGTGATTAATTTCTTCTTTACTTCAATTGATAAGTTTAACTTCTGGTTTTCTTTTAATTAAACCTCAAGCAGTACTAGGAGCATCAATTAAAATTTTGTCAAACTTATTATTAAAATCCAATATTGTAGAATCACCATATTTAAGTTCAGTATTTGTTACGCCTAATTTTTTTAAATAAGTAGCACCAATTTTTAATCGTTCTTCATTGATATCACAAGCAACTATCTTACCGTGATTAGACATTAAAGCTGCCATATGAGCTGTTTTACTAGCAATTCCTGCACACATATCTAATACTTCATCATATGGTTGTGGATCTAAAAAATGACTAACTAGCATACTTGCTTGGTCTTGTTTAATAATTTCACCATTTTCATATAATTTTGTGTTAAAAATTGACTTTGAACTAATAATACCATCAGATACTATCTCGCTTAAACAAAAGTTAAAAGATTTATAATTTTCATTGTTTAACACTTTATTAACAGTAGTTTTTAATGTATTAACTCTAAAACTAATTAATGGCATTTTTAAGTTATCTTTTATCAATTGATTTGCAATATTAATACTAAATTGTGATTTTATTAAAGAATATAATCAACTAGGATAACTATATTTAATTAATTTAATATTTTGTTTACTTTCTTTTTGTAAGTTAAATTCTGATCTAAATTCAGTAAAACATAAATCTAATACTTTAGAAATAATAAATGTTAGTTTATTATCAATGGTGCTTACTTTTTTTAAAGTATTTTCAATGAAAATTTCTTTATTAGTAATTTCTAAAAAATAGATTTCATATAAAACTATTCATAATAAAATAGTTATGTGAAAAGGAATAGTAATTACTGATTTCAAAACATTTCATATTTGATTTAATATATAATCTAAATAAATTTGATTTTTTAAAGTTCCTAGTACTATCTTTTCAATTGCTTCTTTTTCTGATAATGTTAGATTTTTATCTCGCATCATTTGTGCTAATAAAACATTACAATGACCTTTTTCTAGGATTACTTGTACTAGAATTTTATAAACATCATTTTGAATTATCATTATTTAACCCCACAAAATTTTTAATTATACATATATTATAACTTAAATTATTATTTTTAATTTTGATAAGTATTTTACTATTATAACTATTAAAAAATGCATCATTACAATGCATTTTTAGTAATAAATTATTATTTTTAATAAAAACTAAACTATTAAAAGTTGCTCTTTATATTTACTTTACCTTTTCATTTTTTACAATCTTCACCATATTTATACATATTATTAATTTTAATACCAAGAATAATTCCTGATCATATTGCACAAGGTGTATTAGCACAAATTATAACTAAATCTTTCATTAAAATTGTTGATTCAGATCCGCCATGATATGATAAATGAATAATGCCCCATAATACTCATAAACTGTTAGCTGTTGTATAAAGAATAAATGTAAGTAAAGAAATACCATCTGTTTTTTTAGTTTTTATTGTTTTTAAAGATTGTGGACAAAATGCTATAACAGCAACAAGTGCTCCAATAATCCCTATTATAGTAATAATTCATCATTCAGTATTTGCCATTATTTTTATTCCTCCAAAGTTCTAGCATTTTCGCCCAACGTTTTCATATTTTTTACTTTAACATAAATAATACAATTAGTTGCAGTCATTGTTACTGTATACGGTATTATTAAGGTAGAACCTCAAATTGCAATTTCAAGAGTATCAGCACCTTCTGGTCACATTACTGGTAATGTTACTGAAAGTATTCCAAATATCAAGAAAAAAAGATTAGCAATATTATAAATTATATAAGTTGATAAGATTATATGTTTAGTTTCCTTAGTTTTTATTGTTTTTATTGCTTGTGGAATAAATGTTATAATAGATAATATTCCGGCTAAATAACCTATAATTCCAATAAAAGTTTGCATTTTCATCCTCCATTAAATTTTAAAAATATTTTAGTAGTTTTTTTAAAACTATTAATATATTTATTTCTTGTTTTATTAAAAAAACATTATTTTACTTTTAATCATTTAAAATAGAAAGTGTTTAATTAATATTTTTTCAAATAAATCTAAAAAAATTAAAAATAATTTATAATAAAAAAATAAAAAACCACTAAAATAGTAAAAATTTATTTAAAATAAAATAATAAATTTAAAAAATATTAGTTAAAAATTAAATAAAATTTTAATTTTACAATAAATATAAAAGGGCGGTTGTCAAAGGACGTATGAGATTAACCCTTAGAACTATGAAGTAACATTAACAATATAACTGCAAATTCTATGATTTGTTAATTAAATTATACCATAAATTTTAAAAAGATTAAAAAATATAATTATAAAATTACATTTAAACAACACAAAAATTCTAATTTTAAAATTAGAATAAAAAATATGAAATTTTAACTTATTAAGTACTATTAAGATAACTTCTAGCATTTAAATAATTTGCTTTTGCTATTAACATATTATTCAATGTTTGATGATGATATATTTTTGCTCCATTAGTTAAAGATTTTAAAAAATGATATACATCACTTTCAGCACTACAACCAATATTTCAATCAGCATTTTGATTAATAATTCCTTGTTCATTATTTTTAAAATAATTATAAGTTTTTTTAGTAACTTTATTATGATTATTTTCTAAAATAGTAATTAATTCATTATACTTACCATTTGAAAAAGTAGTTGTTACATCTAAATACTTTGTTCAATCAAGTGCTTTCTTTTGATGTTTACCACGAACATTAACAAAAGATTTTCATAAATAACTATAAGCATGATATTTATCTAAAATATAATAACAACCCAATCAACTAGCCATTGCTCTAATTCATAATGCACCATCCCCAGCAACTACTACATTATAATTATTATATTCTCAATTAATAGCAAATATATTTAATTTAATATCATAATGATTATTAATAGTTTGCATTGTAAAATTATGTAATTCTTCTTGTTTTGGAGCATTATTAGTTTTAAATAACATAAATGAAGTTATTTTCTTATCTAATTTATTTCTATATGAATAAATTTCTTTTCTACCTAAATTAAAAGTTAAAAGTCTACAACAATATTGCTGTTTTAAACCATTTTCATCTCAACAAGTTATATAAGCATCATCTGCACATATATTTAATTTTTCATTATCTAATACTTTAAATTTTTGTTCTGGTATTAATTTTTCAATTTTTGCATTTTTAAAAATTCTTGAAATAAGATTTTTAGAAAAAGAAGTATATTTAAATTCTGATTGAATATTAAAATAACCTTTTTTACTTATTAAATTTTCAATTAAATTATCTAATATTTCAAAATATAAATCATTAGTAATTCTTGCTCTTTTTTTAATCCCAAATTCTTCATAAATTGGATAATAATGTTTTTTATTTATTTCATCTCAATAAACTCTTTGTCTAAAAGTTCCTATTCCAATTGGAGTATTTACTGTTCTATTACATGTTCAAGCAACTTTATATTGATTTTTATTTCTATTTAGAAAAAAATATTCATCATAATCATGGATTTTTTGAAAATATTTTGCTAAAATATTAGTGATTTCAGATTTTAGAGTATAATATTAAAAAACGATAAAATAAACTGCAAATTCTATTTACGTTTAAAAGATAACTTTTATTAGTTATCTTTTCTTTTTTAATAAAATAATGTACAATAAAGAAAAATATAAATAGAAAAGGAAAATAAAAATGTTAGAAAGAACATTATGGATATTATTAATAATAGTAGTAGAAATGACATGAATTTTATTAATACATTATGGAATTAAATATTGTAATAATGATAAAATTTTTGGTATTTTTTTGATAACAATTTCATTGCCTATAGTAGGTACTTTTATTGGTTGTATGATTATGTATAAATCACAACATCCCGAATATAAATTTTGAAAAAATTTAGGAAATAAAATTAAAAAAATGTTTAAATTTAAAATCAAATTAAAAAAAGTAAATAAAAAAATAGCAGTATAATGCTATTTTTTGTTATAATTATATTATAAAAATTAAATAAAAAAGTATATGAAGTAATTAATAAAGTTAATAAGTTATTACGACCCAGTTCTAACTTAAAGATTATATTAATTATAGCATAAATTTTTATGTTTTTAAAGCATATGAAAGGAGATTTTTATGTGCAAGAAGAAAAAATAAAAATAAGAACAATTTTTAATGATGCTACAAAATTAAGAGAAGCATTAGAAAATTATTTTATTCATTGTAAAGATTTTGATGAAATACCTACTAAATTAGGAATGTTAATTTATTTAGATATAACTGAAAATACTTTAAAAAAATGAAAAGAAAAAAAGAGAAATACTTTTTTACAACAAATTAATTGAGCGCATTCTCAAATTGAACACTTAAATTTACAAAGATATTTAAAGTCACATTCTTCTAATTCTTCATGATATTTAGAAAGAGCATATGTTAATAAATATCATTTATCTACAAAAATTGATATAAAAAATAATGATAATACCACCCCTATAGCAATTAGTTTAGAAAATAAGAGTAAAAATAAATGTTAGAACATTTTGGATATCTTAATGATATTTTAAAACAAATGTATTATAAAAAATCTTTAACTGTAAAAAGAATTGACCAATTAGGTAGTCGTAAATCTGGTAAAACTATTCAAGATTTTGATTTTGAATGTAAAGCAACTGTATTACCTAATACAAAAGTTAAAACTTATGTTTTTAGAAATATGAGTGAACAATTATATGATACTTGAAATCAATTAAAAAATAGATGAGTATTATTTGCAATTGGGTTAGATTATACACTTTCTGAAACACGTAAAACTATTAAATATAAAGATAGTGAAATTGAATGTCGTGCTTTATATAAACAAAATAATAGTGAAATTAAATTAACTGGTTTACCAGATAATTCAAAATATGATTATGTAATTAGACATGTTGATGAAGCACATCAAATTGCTGAAAAAGATTGACAAGATATGGCAGATGCTATTCGTGGTTATAGTCAATTATTAGAAATTAATAGTTGTAATCCTTGAAGTATTTTAAATTATTATATTAAAAATGTAGTTACTTATTGTCCACAAAATGAAAAACAAATAATTAATGAATATGAACAATTTTATTTTAATGAAAAAGATAAAAGAATTGTTCATTATCAAAATTGAAAACTTAATTATTTATTACCAAAACATGAAGATGAAAGTTTATTAGAATTAGAAGCTCTAGACCCAATATCTGCAAGAGTCAGAAGTCATGGTTTAGTAGGTTATGAATCTGGTGGAATATATTCACATTTAATTCATAAAATTAGTAGATTATTACAACCAAGTTATCGCTTTAGTGCTGGATTAGATTATGGATTTAAAGATGATGCTTTAGCATGTTTATTAATAGGATTTGATTATAATTTTAAATTTGTTAATGTTATTGATTCATTAAAAATAGAAAATAAATTAATTCGTTATGATAATAAACAATTAGCAAGATTAGTAGTTGAGTTTTATATTAAATTAGCAAAAGAAAATAATTTGTTATATGAATATGGTTTAACTGTATATTGTGATTTTAGTAATTATACATTTATTGAAATGTTAAATGATACAGCAATTAAATATCAAGTTAATTCATGGCTATATTTTAAAGATTGTGTGAAATTAAGACTTGAATTTAGAATAGGTAAGAATGTGGCTTTAATGGCATCAGAACGCTTAAATATTAGTATGAATGCACAAGCATTATTAGATGAATTTAGATTGGCTGTATGAGACCCTAAGAGTATTAAACAAATACCATTAGCGGGTAATGACCATTTACGAGATGCATTTGATTATGCTATAGAACCATATATTAGAAATTTAAGTGCAAATATAAATCCTTATTTTGAAAGGAAGTAACATATGAATAATCATAATACTGAAATATTAACTCCTAAGTGATGTATGATAAATCTTCAAGAAATAATAGCAAATCATGCAAGTAAATTATTATGAGGTAATGGTTATACTTTAACAAGTGAACATCCAGAATATAAAAATGCTATTGAAAAATTAAAAGAATGAAATAATTTTGATAGTTTATTTTATCAAGATTGTCATATTAAATCTGGTTATGGTTATAGTATTGTTCAAATTGATAGAAGTAAAACTGGAAGAATAGCATTAAATTTTGCTCAACCATATGCTCAATCAAGAGTAGCTAGAGTATTAGAAACTGAATATAGTGCATCAACATGGTCAAGAGTACAATATGATGACCAAAATATTTATGTTAAAACAACATATACTCCAAATCAAATTATTAGATATTTTACTAGTGATACAGTTACATTAGATGGTTTACAAGAAAAAATAAGTAAAGATTTACAATTACCATTAATTTAAAATCATAATTTAGGTATTATTCCAGTTAAATTTATGCAAAATTTACCTAAAAAGAATTTCTTTGGTGGAGTTATTGGTGATTATTATCCAGATATGACTCCAATTAAAAATTTACAAAAATTATTAAATAAAACATTTGAATCAATTGAACATGAACTTGAATGTAATATAACTCGTGTATTTTTAGATATTACTGAACAAGAAATAAATCAATCTAAAACTGCTTTTGATTTAAAAAAATTAATAGGTAAATTTATTTTACAAGCAAATTTAAGAAGTATGGGAAGTACTAGTGGAACACCACCAATTGCAATATTACAAGGTAATCCCATTTTAGATAAATATGGTGAATTTATACAATTTATTATTGATAAAGCATTTGAGGGTAGTGGCTATAGTCCAGTAAATGATACTACAAGTCAAAAAACTGAAGCAGAAGTATTAATTACTAATTCAAGAGATATGGAAACTACAAGAATTAAAAGAACTTTAAATCAAAATGATTGAAATGAAATATTGCAAAGATGTTTTATTCTTATGGAATTAGATGGTGATAAATCTAAATGAACATTTGAAATTAAAGAAAATACTATTACAGATAGATTAAAATCACTTGAAATTGATGAAGCAGAATTAAGATTAGGTATTACTAATATTAAAAGAATTATTGTAAAAAGATATGGTGTTAGTGAAGAAGAAGCACAACAAATTATTGAAGAAAATAGAAAATATCAAAAAGAAGAAATTGAATTTAATAATACTTTTTTAGGAGAAACTAAAAATGATACCGAAAATAAATCATCAATTAATTAAAACAGTTTGAAAATCAACTGGTGAAATTGAAAAAGATTTTACACAAAATAAAGATTTACAATTTCGTGTATGTCCTTTTACTATTATTTTAGGTGCTATAAATTCAACAGAAACTGGTTATAAACCACCAACTAGCATTCCTAATGATTATACTTCATTTAGTAAAATATTTACTGGTAGAGAAGCAATACAAGCAGTTTGAGACCATTCTTATTATCCTATTCAAAATAAAGATAATCCAGATGAAGCATATAAACAATTACAAATTGGTGATGTGTTTTATGGGAATATATTATCAGACCAATTAGGTATTACTTATTCAGCAACACCAGCAAATAATGCTTTTATTCAAGAACAAGCAATTAAAAATGTAGTTATTAATATTCCAAATGAAAAAAAGAATTTTAATTTTATTAATAATATTGTTTCAAATTTATATAAGTTATATATGATTCCAGAAATTAATAAAGTTATAAATACTGATAAAAGTATTAAAGTTGATAGACAATGATATATTCTTGAAGTTGCTAGTAAAACATATAATAATGAAAATAAAGAATTGGCTTATATTCAATGTACTTTTAGTAGTTTAAATGATAAATTAGCGCATAGTGGATTAGCAATTAATCAATATGTACAATTAGGTGCACCTGCTGACCCAGTAGCATTACCAGCATTAGATGAAAATAATAATATTATTTTAGATTCAAATTATTTAACACCTTTACCAGTTACTCATTGTCAAATATCTTTTTATGGTTCAGTAGAACCTATTTCAATAGCATTATGAGGTAGAGAGATTGATAATAATCCTGAAAATACTAAACAACATAAATATAGACAATATCCAAGTAAATTATTATTTCCATGAGAATATCAATGTAGTACATATGACCCAGTAAGTTTTCAAGCATTACCAGAAACTAATTATGTATTAACTGTTCAAGGACAGAGTGTTATGGATAGTTATTCAGATTGACAAAAAGTAATTGCACCAAATTATGATGATGGTGCAACTAAACATTATGAAGGTCATTTAAGAACTAATGTTGAAAAAACTAAAAATACTAATAAAGTTGATGTATCAAATAGATTAGTAAATTATTGAGATAATAATTTTTTAAATGGTGCAGAAATTGAAAATTATAATTATGCAACGGCTGGTAATCCATATTTTCAATATTATAATAAAAATAATAAAAAATTTATTGGTAATACTCATTATAATATGAATAATAATAAATTTAAACAATTAAATACTATTAATGCATTACATTATTTTATTTATAATCCTATTAGTGAAATACCGTTAACAATCAGAGAAACTATTAAAATTAATCTTAATACTATACCTATATTTGGCTCATTTATGAATGCTTTTGTTGGTGGTTTAGATATTGGAGCAAAATTAAGTAGTAATTTATTAATACCTCAATTTCCTTATATCAATGGTTTAATATCTACTGAATTATATAATTTTTATACAACATTATTATATAGTTCACAAAGTACTAATCCAGCATTAATTCCATTCGATGTATTTAGAAATGATACTCCAGATGCTATTCAATCTGTTGCTGGAACAGCAAGTCATATGACATCATTTACATTTAATTTAACTGATAGTTTAGCAATGTCAAAATTTAATATTAATGATAATACTAGTATTAATAGTTATAATCTTACAACTGATAATTTAGTTCAATTAGATAAAACTGATAAAACACAAATATATTTATTACCACCAGATAATGATATTAATCCTTTATTAAAGGAATCAGATTTTACTAATAAAAATATATTAAAATGAGCAATTGATATGATTGATATTAAAGTTGTAGGTAAAAGTAATTTTAAAATCACATTTTATTCAATGCCAGATAATAGAAGTGGTGCTATTAATGATAATTTTAGTATTTGAAGTGGTACTTATCAAACAGTTGGTAAAGCAAGTAATAATAGTAGATTAATTCAAAATACATTTATTTTAGCAAATAATACTTTTAAATTTGACCAACCATTTAATTATCCACAAGCAATACAACCACCACCATTAATAGAAAGAGCACATCCTATATTTATTGATTTAAGTAATCAAAGTCAATATGGGATTAATAATGATATTAATAGAACATTAGAAGCATCACTAAATGATATTTTTCAAATGAGACCACATATTTTAGAAGATGTTAAAGGTAAATTTCATAATAGTATTGGTATTTATATAAATCAATATGGTTATGATAATGTTGATAAATTTAAAGAAGATTATGAAAGTATAACATTTAATTTTACATTAAATATGAAAGATAATTGAAATTTTTCTCCAGATAATCCGAGTTATACTAATTCAAAAAGTTGATTTACACCTATTAAAATAAATTTAAATGATATTGGTAATTTACCAGATAACCAAAATGATACTGCCCTTTTTCAAGATAAGGATATTATTTATAATAATAATTCTGGAAATCATAATGATACTAATAATAATTGGATATTTAATATAAATAATCGTACTAGTTTACCAATTAGTCAAACTGCTTCTTTAACAAATGCAGAAAGATTAAATAATATATATATTAATGATTTATTATGAACAAATGATACTCCAAGTAGTGGTCACACAATACCTTCATCAACATGATTTAAAATAATGGCTTTTAAAACAAAAGCATATCAAAGTCAAGATGATAATTTAATTATCATTGAATATCAATTTATAACTACATTTGATGCACCTACAAAAATTCTAAAATCTGGATTTGCTAATGCTAATTGAAATCTTTAAACTACGTCATTGGTAATTAATCCCAAAAGTTCAACTTAGAAAGGTGGTGGTAATTATGGTAAATGAAACAATTAATGAAATTTATGCTGTTATAGAAAGTTTAAAAGTAATTAATGATAATAACCTAAAAAAATTAGAAGTAGAAAATTTATTAATTACCCTAGTAATGAAATTAAAATATTAATGAAAGAAGGTAATACTATGGAAGAAAAAGAAAAAGATGAACAAGAAGAAACTAAAGAAGAAGAAGTAAAATCAGAAGAAAATACTGAAAAAGAATCTGAATCTGAAGATACAAAAGAACCAGAAACTGAAGAAGTTAAAGAACCAACTTTAGAAAATAAATATAAAGAATTAGAAGAAAAATATAATGCTTTATATAAAGAAAAAACTGATAAAGATAGAGAAATTAGACATTCAGAAAGTTATAAAAAATATAATTTATCACAAGAAAATATTAATTTGCTGAGTTATACTTGTAAGTGCAAGTAAATAAAATTGCAAAAAATTCTCATATAAAAATTTCATAATGCTAAATTTAGTTTAGAAAAAAGTAAGGAGTTTTTATATGAGTTATAAACATCTTGGCATAGATGAAAGGATTTATATTGAGAATCAATTGAAATTTAAATTTAAAATTAGTGAAATAGCTAAAAATCTTAATCGAAGTATTAGTACTATTATTCGAGAAATTAATAGAAATAAAGATAATAATCATTATTTTTCATTAATTGCACAAAATAAAGCTGAAAATCGAAAACAATCACATATTAGTTTTCATAAGTTTAAAAATAAGAATTTAGTAAAATATGTACAACAAAAATTACTATTAGGTTGATCACCTGAACAAATTTATGGCAGAATTAAAAATTTTCATAAAGAGTGAGTTATTAGTTTTAAAACAATTTATACTTGAATTTATTTTGGAATGCTTGATAAAGTTACTAGTAAAAATTTAAGAAGAAAAGGTAAAAAACGAAAATCTAAAGAAAATCGTGGCAAGTTTAATGGTAAATCAATTAAAGAACGAGATATAAATGTTAATGATCGTATAACACTTGGTCATTGAGAAGGAGATACTATAGTATCATCACGAGGTAAAAGCAAATCATGTTTAATAACTTTAGTTGAAAGAGTATCACGATTTACTTTAGCAATATTAGTTAAAAACAGAACTACTAAAGTTATTAATAAAAATGTTAGTTATTATTTATCAATTCTTCCTAAAAACATTGTTAAAACTATTACTTTTGATCGTGGCAAAGAATTTTCAAATTGACAACAACTTGAAAAAAATTTAGATATAAAAATTTATTTTGCCAATCCATATTCACCTTGACAAAGAGGTACTAATGAAAATACTAATGGTTTAATTAGAGAAAAATTTCCTAAAAAATTTATTTTTTCAAAAACTAATAAAAATGAAGTTCATAAATTTATATTGTCTTTAAACCAAAGACCAAGAAAAATACTAAATTATCTTTCACCAATCGAATATTTGGATAGAAAAATAATTTAGTTGCACTTACCTTTACAATTTAGCATTTATTAAAAAGATATCTTGGAGATAAAGATGATATTGATGAAGAATTATCATTATTAAATAAAGATTTTCCACATTTATTTAATAAAAATAAAGATACAAATATTAGTAATTCTTTAGATGTAAAAGATAAATTTAAAGAAGAAAAAGAAGATGAAGTAGATACTAGAAAAATAGGAATGGTAGGTTAAAAATATGGCAATTATTACAACACAATCAACAACAATTAATGACCCAAGTAATCCAACTGGGAAATTAGATTTATCAGTAAAATATATTAAAAATTTAAAAGTTTTATTATCAAAAAGAGTAGCATTAATTAATGCAACAGTAGAAAATAGAGAACAATTAGATGCTGGTACTGCTATTTATAATATTACGAAAAGAAATCCTACTGAAGATTATACAGCAGGTGCTGGTGCCAATAATCTAACAGCAGTGAATACAGTTCAAATTCTTTTAAATAAAAAGAAAGAAATTAATTTTGAAGAAGAAACATTAGATTTAAAGTTATTAGGTGCAAGATATGAGGATGGTAATGTTCTTGTATCAGATAGTTTAGCATCAAGTTGAATTGATGCAAAAGCAAAATCAGTAGAAATATATTTAGTAGCAAAATTATTAGCATTAGCAGTTAAAACAGCCAAAGATAATGGAATTATTAATATTGCATTACCAAGTAATCCAAAAATAGATGATTATAGAATGCTTTTATGATTAAAAATATCAAATACATTAGCAACATTAAAAGCAAGAATTACTGATGAATATATTGGTACAGATGAAGAAGATTATGTATTATGAGTATCTAGTTTTTTTAAACCATTAGTATTATTATCAATAACTACATTAGGTAGTGATAGTGCTTCACAAGCATTAAAAGATGGTAAAATTGTAGAAATTGGTGGTATTAAAATTATAGAATGTCCTTGATTAGGAAGAAATTATCCTGCTGGAGTTATTGATAAACAAGAATCATTTAATTTTTTAGGATGTGATGCTGTATTAGTTCATAAAGAATCAATAGCATTTCCATTTAATCGTGGTCAAGATAATACTTTTGTTTTACAAACAAATGGTAATGTTAAGAATTTTCATAAGTTTTTAGTTTCAGAAGGTAAAGCATTACGTCCAGATTTAGTTAAAGGATTTACAGTTACTTCAAGTATAGATATTGCCACAGCAATTGAATTTACTAATTTAGGAAAAATAACTATGGCTGGTGATACTCCAACTGCAGATGAAGTAGAAAAAGCAGTTATTGCTAAAAATCCTAATTATCAAAAAGGTAATGCTAATTTTTCAAATTTAACAGCAACAAGTGCAAATGTTGAAGGTAAAACTTTATATGATGGTTCTTTACAAGTAACTTTTACAAAGAAGTAATAAAGAAGTAATTTAAATGCCTATTATATTATTATTAAGAATGATATTAGAAACTGCTGTTAGTGATATACAAACTGCTGAATTAATAGAAAAATTTAAAAAAAGTAATTCATTATTTAATAGTTTTTTAAAAAATCCAGCAGGAATATTAAAAAATCAATTAATGTTAAAAGTATTAGGACAAGGTAAATCTCAAAAAGAATTAGCTGAATTTCAACAAGTTTTACAAAAATTAACAAATTTACCAGTAATTCATAAAAAAATAATGACACATATTACTAATAATAATATTGCTAAATTACAACATATTCAAAAACAATATTTAAATGGTAAGTCATTAATGGATAAAGGTAAAGAAATAATAATGAATTCTTTAACACAAGAAGATTATGACAGTATGATTGGAGTTTATGTAAATCTTTCTAGTAGTGCATTAACAGGTGGTATATGAACTCCCGTAGTACAAGCACAATCTGGTACGTATGGTATTGCTACATTAACATATAGAACAAATTTAAGTAAATCATATGATTATTTTAATGTTTGAAGAGAAACTTGAATTGATATGTGTAAATCTATGGGTGCTTATGGTACGGGTGCTAATAGTATTTTTATTAGAGAGTATTTAGGTGGAGTTAATAAAACTAGAAAAGAAATGAATTCTACTGTTAGAAAAAATGTTAGTCAATTAAATAGAGCAGTAACTAAACCTAATAAATCAGTTATTAGTACGGTTAATAAATCACAAGCAGTACAAGGATATGGAAGGTATAAAGATTATGGAAAACAAAAATAATATTGATTGAAATGTAAATTTAAATTATATTACAAAAGATGATTTAAAAACTATATATGGTTTTATACCAGATGCAGACCAAACTACTACTGATAATACTAAAACTGATTTTACTATTATGGCAATTGCTATTTCAAGTGAAAGAATTAATACTATTACTGGTAATCAAATTGAAGTAATAGGATTTAAAAATCTTAATGAAACTCAACAACAATTAGTTAAAAGAGCAACAGCAAGAATGACTATATATTATTTAACTGATGGAATGGCATTTATAAGAAGTTCAGTATCTATTAGTGGTAATGGTTTATCAAGTAGTATTAGTCCACCAAGTGAACCAGATTATGTATTAATGGAAGTATATAATTTATTACAACAAGCAAATTTACATACTCCAAGAAAAGCAATTAATAATCCTATTTCATGTAATACAGATAATTTTAATACACCTAGTATATTTGATGAAAGTGATACAAGAGTTATTACTTGAGATTCTGGTAATAAAACATTTTTACAAAAAATGGGATTAATTGAAGGTACTGGTATTACTATTCAAGATGTTAGTGATACTATACCTAAATTAAAATTTAATGTTGATAGTAATATTGATTCATTATGAGAAGTTGATAAAGATAATCCTAATTTTATAAAGTCAAAAGATTATAAAGGTATTGATGTTAATGGAAAAAGAATTATTGATGTTGGTACCCCTACATTTTTAAGTGATGCTACAACTAAAGAATATGTTGATAGTAAAATTCCAGATTTAACTAACTATTATAATAAACAAGAAACTAATCAATTATTAGATAAAAAACAAGATAAATTAACTGTTGGTTCAAATATTAATATTGATGAAACTAATACCATTAGTGCAAATTTAACTAATTATTATAATAAATCAGAAATTGATAAAAAATTAGAAGATAAAGTGGATATAGATAAATTTTCATATGCTTTTACTATTAATGCTCTTAGTACTGAAAATCCTAATTTAGAAACTACTAATAAAACTATTGTTGGTGGTATTAATGAGTTAAAAGAAAAAATAAAAGATAAAAAATTTTCAAATGATTATTTTAAATATAATACTGAAACAAATGAAGTTTCATTAAATGATGAAGAAAATTCATTACTTTGTAAGGATTTATTAGAAAATAATGAATATCAAATATTAAAAACTCAAAATAAAAAATTATTACAAGCAATTAATGAAATATTAGAAAAACAACCACAACCAACTCCAAGTGGTTCAAATTGAAAAGAAGTAGGAGAAATTATAACAGATAAAAATAATAATAATCAAAATTATATAAAATATATATTTAAAGATAAAACACATTATAGAATATATATAAGTTATGGGGATTATACACGTCAAGAAAATAATAAAAATTATAGTTGACAAATAATTAATTTTTATTATCAATTAGATACAAGCGTTGTAAAAAGTAGTTTATGAATAGCAAATAATAATAATAATAACCAACAAATTGAAATTAATGTTTATAACAATAGAATAATGTGGGGTATGGGTAGAGATTATATTTTTAAAAAATTAGAAGAATTACAGGAATAAGATTATGATTTTTAAAATTATAAAAATTATTTTAGGTTTAATTCGAGTGTTATTATCTTCGGCTGTTGCTGGTTTAATTATATTTATTATAGTAAAAATTGTATTAAAAATTAATCAAATATTTTAGAAAGGTGGTGATTAATATGGATACTACAACAATTATTATAGTTGCTAATTTATGTATTAATGGAGGTTATGTTTTAATTAAATTAGGAAAAGCATTAGTTGCATTTGGTAAATCTTTAACAGACCCTAATAAAAAAGCACTTAAAAAACAAAATAAAATTAATAAATTACAAAGTAAATTAAATTCTATTAATAAACAACCAGAAATAAAAAGTATTTATTAATAGTAAAAAATGCCTTTAATAGGCATTTTTATTTATTTATAAACTCATATGATTATAATCTCAATTTAATGAAGCATTATCATAATTTAATGGTACTTCGCTCATATTATCACTACCGTATTGACTAGTTGTTTCACTATTAATAGTAAATCTATTATCATTAATTAATCTTGTAGTTTCATTATTAAATGGTGTTTCTTGCATTTCTGTATTATTATGATTTGTATCAATTGGTAATAAATTATGAATAATTTCACTTGCACCAGCAACTATTGTAGGAACTGCATAAGCATTATTAAAATCATTATTAATACCCATAGCAACACCACTACTAATCAAACAACCACCAGTAGCCATATTTGCTATTTTACGTATAGTTTCAAATTTACTTGGTATTAATTCAGTAATTCCAGCAACTAAATTTGCAATACCATATGAGTTAAGACTAATAAATGTATCTCAATCCATTAAATGATTATCATTATTATTAGTAGTACTTAATAATAAATCTGGTGGAAAAGGGTCAACAGTAGTAGTTATTGGACTTTCTGTTGGATTAGGATTAATTGAAGAGTTAGTAAATTTAGCATAATTAACTATTCCAATTGTTCCTAATCCTAATGCTATTTTTTTACTTGAATTTAATAGTTTACTTTTTAAACTTGGCATTTGATTTAAATTTCATATATCAATACCTAATTTTTTGCTAAATAATAATGAATTAATACTACCTAATATTGGATTACCTATAAGTTGACCATAATAAGCACTTGTACCAATCATTGCACAAATTGGACTTATTCCAGTTCTTATTAATTTTAATAAAGTATAATTTGATTGTGAATTTTCTGTATTTGGCATTTTTTATTCTCCTTTTATAAATTTAAATTGCATATTTCCTACTGTATCTCGATTATTACCACAAATAATTAAATATCCAGTATTATTTTCTAATATTCATGAATAATAAATATATTGTGGATATAATTTTGGATATAAATTTAATGCTAATAAATAACATAAAGCATCTTCTTTATTTTTTAATAATCCAACTGTTGGACATTTTATTTCTTTTGGACTTTTTTCATTATAAAATCATTCAGTTCTAATATTTCTCATTATTTCACATCCTTTTATGAACTCATCAGCACCGTAAATAAACGGTGGACTATAGAATTATAATGTTATCCAAATTTTAATAATTCTATAGTTTCGTTCTGTATAGAGATAAAATCTCTGTTATAGTTAGGACTTACATTGACATATTTTAAGCAAGAATAAAAAATAGGGAATAGGAGTTAGAAAGGATATATGTCAAATGCCTAAATATTAATTATTGTTTACTTTCCTTATCTTTATTTAGTTCTTTATTTTCGTATTCTATAAAGCAGATTTCATGCATATATCATTTTATTTTTTTGAATCAAAAAATTTTTCTATAATTTCTTATTCAATTACCATCCATTATGAATTTTTTACAATAATTACATTTATAAATTATCATTATCAAATTCTCCATTTTCTATAAATTCAAGTACTTTATAATAAGCAGTAAGTTTACCTGCTTCTTTTAAAGAATCACATAAACAAATACTAATTTGTTTATTTAATCAAATAATTAATTTTTCTTTATTCATTATCAAATACACCTCTTTCTAAATATTCAATTATTAATTCCATATCTAATGTGTCATGTTCAATTAAATATTCAATTAATTTTTCTTTATTAATACAATTTTTATGTCTTGATTTATTAATTTCATCAACTATTTTTCTATGAATAGAACAGTATACTCTGCCATATTTATCTGGTTTTTCTTCTGATTTATTTTCACATTGTATTTGTATATTATCTACTTTATTTTCTATTAAAGTTCCTAATGATTCAGTTCACATACATGTCATGATAAATTTACCTTTCATTAAACTTCAAAATTTTCTATAATTTCTTCTTCTTTTTCTAATTCTTTTAATTTAGATAAGGTAGAATTTAAATCAGTATTATCAATATTATTATTTGAATTAATAATTTTAACTTCATCACCATTATTATCTTTATAAGCAATAGTTTCTTCATCAATTACTACACCTTGGTCTAATTGAAGTGCTAAATTAATATCATCTTGATTATTTAATACAATAATTGGTGTTTTATTAATTTCTCGAATAAGTGCTTTTACAACAGTTTTTAAAGCCATTTGGTCAAAAGCAGAAGTTCATATATGATTTAATTTTCATTCTTGACTTTTTTTATTATAAGTTTTGCCATATTTATCTTTATGTTGATTAATTTCTTCAACAGTCATTCCTTTATAAAAATTATTAATTTTACCATTTTTATCTAAAAGAGAAATATAACAATAATAATCAATTGTATTAATAGTTTTTCTTTCAAAAATTAATGCTGGATTAATTTCTCATTTATTATTTTCTTTATTAAATTTATGTGCAGTTGTTATTTTTTCTCTTTGAAAATCAATTACTAATCCAGTTCTTTGTAATAATGTTAATCAACCATCTTCTTGAATTTGTACTTGTAATTCATCACCATAAGGTATTAATGCTAATTCTTTTTTAATTGGATTAATAGAAAGATTTAACTTATATAAATTAATTAATGCATTAATTAAACTTTGTGTATTCATAGTTTTTAAATCTTTACTAGAATTTATAATCATTTCATAATAATTTCTAAATTTTACATATTCTTCTTTATTACTTTTAATAAAATTAGGAATTTTTAATTCATTTTTATTATTACTCATTAGTTGATTCTCCTTTTTTATTTAATATTTCTAAAATTTCATCTAATTTTTTATTAATTTTGCCTATATGTTTTAATAAAATTAAAATTGATTTATCCATGATTGTCATCCTTCTTATTACTTGTTATTTCATCAACTATTTTTTCTAAACATTTCATACATCAATTTTTACTTAATCAAATTCTTTTATTACAATATTTACATTTATTCATACTTATTTATCCTTGTTTTTAATAAACTTAATTCATATTTAATTTGTTTTCTAATTTCAAATTCAATTACTTCATCATGCGAATATTCTAATAATTCATTTAAATATTTAATATTTTCTTTAATTTGTTTGATTGTTAATTCGTTTTTTATTTCATTAAATGTTTTCATTTTTATCTTCTCCTTTAAAATATTTTGTTTTTGCATTCATTCATTCAATTATTAATTCATTTGTTATTTCTATTTTTATTTCTTGTTGACTATTTTTATTAGTTAAATAAACATAAGTTTTATAAGATGGAGTTATACCATTCTCAAGTAACATACAATAATAAGCAGTTAATTGTAATTTAATTCTTTTTAATTTATCTTCATCAATACAAGCATAAGTTTTATAATCTACTAAATAATATTTATTTTCTTTTTTATCTAAATAAACTAAATCTGGTGTTCCAGCAATTAAATTATCAGCAATAGGTTTTTCAATAATAAATTCATAATTATTTTTATCTTTAAATTTTTCTTTTAAAAATATTAGTGATTTTTTACAATAAGAATAATTTATTGAATTAGTTACTGGTTTTAATTTTTTTAATAAATTATTAATAATATTTTCTTCATTAATATTTTGTAAATATAATTCATTAAGTTTATGAACTCATTTACCACGATTTGAAGCATTTTTTAATACTTCTGGTGCTATATGACTATAACTAAATCCTAAATAATTATCAATAATTCTAGAAACTGATATTAATTCTTTATCTTCTAAAAAATATTGATGAGTTTCTTTTTTAAAAATTAATTTACTCATATTTTTTTCTACCTATTAATATTCAAAAACATTTATTACATAATCTATTACCAAAAGAAGATTGTTTTCTACATTTATCACAAGAACCAACCATTCTATATTCTCTACATTCCATAAATATTTTTCCTTTCATTAATGTTTAGAAGCAATAATTATTAATGTTAAAATCATAATAATAATTCCAATTGTTAAAAATATAATTCTACTTTTTCATGATTTTTTATAAAATTCTTTTTGCTCTTCAATTAATTCAATTTGTTCTTTTAATAATTTATTTTGTAATTCTTCTTTTTATTCTTCCATTTTTAATTCCTTTCATTAATCATGTAAATCTCTAAAACAGTGATAGTGATATGTATATTTAATATCTTGAAAATTGAAAGCAACATATGAATCATTACCAGAAGAATATGAAATAACCATATCTGTTTCAATAATTTCTTTACAATGACAACATTTCATATTTTTTCCTTTCATTAATTAAGTTTTTCTTGATTTGGATATTGCATATCTAATTCAAATGCTAATATTTCATAATGGATAATATATGCATCTTCTAATAAATGATGTTTATAATTTTTATGAAAATTATTTGCTTCCTTAAATGTATAAAAAACTTTATATTTTGTTTCAAATGTATAATTAACTTTATATTTTATTAAATAAACGTATGTCATATTTATTTTTCTCCTTTATTTTATTTATTGTGTTATGATATTGTTAATGAGGTATGTATTTATATATAAATCCCCTATTTTCTTAAATAATACAAATGTAATTATTAATTAGACTAATGGGTTCTTTACTGAACCATAATAAGGCTATTCAAATTAATCTATAATTACATTAAGCGATATACTGTTATTTTCTAATTTGCTTAACATTAGAATCCTTTTATACTGATAGAAGAATAGGTCTATAACCAACAGTAATTTATTTTTCTTCCAACAGGGTATTAAGTTTTAATCTTTAACAAAAAAAGAACGATAGTTATATCGTTCTTTGTTATCCAATTATGAATCTAAGGGTTAAAGTGATGCGCCCGTGGATTAAGTGAAAGTGTAGCCCTTGGATTAGGTGCAAGTGATTTAATTGCTAGTATTAGTGCTGTTGGTGTAGAATTTTTAACTGATTTTACTATTAATCAAGTTTATGATTATTTAAAAGGAAATGTAACACCATTAAATACTTTTTTTAATATATTACCAGCATTTGCTGGACTTAATAAAATTAGTCGTGGTTATCGTACAACTAAATTTATTAAGTTAGCACAAAAAACTAAAACATTAGAACAAGTTGGTATTAAAGAAGCAAAAAACTTACAAGAAATTATTAGTCAAGTAAGTGGAAAAGAAATTTTAACAGATAAAATTATTGGTAATAAACGTTATTTAATGAAGTATAGTTTTACTCCTAATCGTGAAACAGTATTACGAGATTTAGGATATGTTGCTGAAAGACAATATAAGAATAATTTTCAAAAACTAGAAACAGAAAAATTAATGGAACACTTATTATTACAAAATACATTAATAAAATTAAGTCCACAATTAACTCCTAAATTTAAAATTAAAGATATTGAAAAAGCAAATAACTTTTTAAAAAAATTTAATACTGATTTAAAAGAAGTATTAAAAATGAATCAACATGATTGATTAAATTTAGTTCATACAATACATACAGAAAATAGATATGGAAAAACTTTAATTTTAGATTTACAAAAAATTCGTGCTAATGCTATTAAATTTAATTTTAAAAATAATGTTATTCATCAACTTGTTTTAAAAGCAAATCAAACTTTTAAATATTTTGATATTAGATTTTATTTAAAAAAAGGTTTAAATAAATTTTGAAAAGATACACCATATTTTGAAAAAATACGAGAAAGTATATATAAATTACAAAAAAAATTTGAAAAGTTAGAAAAACAAGTATTTGAAAAAATTCAGAAATTAAAAGAAAAAGCAACTGATTTATTTACTAGTGCAGAAAAAAGAGCAATTAAACACGCACAATTAATTCCATTAAATTCACCAGTATTTATGGGTTGTAAAATTCAACCTTTGTCATTAGATAAATGTGCAATTACTATTTATCATCGCAATCCTAAATATAAACCAATTACAGTTGTTGATAGTATTCTTAAAGCAAAAACTTTTGTTACTCAAATACATCCATTCCATTGATATCGTTGATATAGTGGTTGATACATTGGTTATGGAGTTAATCAAAATAAATGATTAAAAGCAATAGCATTTGCTCCACCAGTGGTGCAACAAGTAATTAGAGATAGTTTTAAAGTATATAGAGAAATATTTAGAACTATTAGAACTTATCATAAAGTAGTAAATGTTATTAATAATCCTATTGAAAATATTAACAAATCATTTAAAAATGTTGGTTTAAAATTTAGTGTTAATACTTTATTTGGTACTGGATTATTACATCATTTAGAAAAGTTTGCATATAGTCAAGTTGTAACAAAAAGTAAGAAAAAAATAAAAAAAGGTAAAAATAAAATACAAAAAGAAATTGAACATATAACACATAAAAAAACAAAAAAACATACTCATCATTATAAACAAGCATTTTTTAAGGAATGATAAATTATGATTAATAAACTTTGAACTGATGTCAGTCTTGAAAATTATAATAACTGATATCCATTAACTGGAAAAATTACAGAAACACCACAGCAATACATACAAACATGACCTAATGTTAATGATTGATTTAAAACTTTTGCTATTCGTGCTCAAAATGATATTAATGCTTATCTTGATTTTATTTTATCTAAATTTCCTTTTGATAGTTTTAAAGATGAATTAATTAAAGAAACATTAAGAGATATGGTTTATGTAATGGTTGAACATTGAGTATTTAATCGTACACCAATTGAATTTAATGTTGATGCTACTATTCAATTTAATAATGGTACTCAATTTAGTGCAAATAGTACTCCTACAATTAATGTTTGAGATTTAGCACCTAGTAGAATGAAAATATGAGCAAGATTAACAGAATTAAAACAAATATTTTCAAGTTATAATGATGATGAAATAGATGTTGAAAAAATTGACTTAAAAGCATTTTATACTAGAAATCAAGTTGATGAATTAATTAAAGAACAAAAAGAATTTACATTATTAAAACAAATTAAATTATATGATGATTTAGTTGATGATAATGAAAATGAAATATATAGAGGTCCTGTTAGTAAATTTGTTAATAAAGGTTATGTTGCAACTGGTTATGATAAAGAAACTGAAACAATGATTTTAGATTGACCAGATGAAATTGGAACATTACCACCTGAAGCATTACAAAATAATCCACAAATTGGTGATTTTACACATGCACCAACCTGTGATTTTTCTGCTAAACAACAAAAAAATATTACAGCCTTAACTAATACTAAACAAAATAAATTAATTACTGGCCATGGCATTAATATTACAGAAGATAATGTAATATCTGTAAGTTCTTATTTAATAACACCACAAGATTTTTTAAATAATCCACAATGAGAAGAGCAAAAATCAATGATTTTAACAAGAAATACATATTATCAAATTTTTTGGTCACCTAATATGTCAAGCAGTCAAGGACTTAAAGGAGTATTTTTCTTTTATGGTGCAGTACCAACAGCCCATAATGTAGCTATTGATTCAGCAGGTTATTACTCAAATTCTACTAATGAAATTAAAGCTCATTTAAGTGTCCAACCCGAAAATGATGAATTAATACTATCATATTTTGATGGTAATTCTTGAATAGTAACTAATCTAGATGGAAATAAACTAGGAACTAAAATATATAAGCCTAAAACAAGTAATAAAATTTATAGCATTAAAAGTAATACATTAGATATTACTTCACCAAGTGTAATTAATATAGATAAACCTATAAAAATTAATTCAAAAAGTTTAGAAACTAATGAAATAGAAGAAAATAATTGAGATATTGAATTAAAAGATAGTCCTCCAACACCAAGTCCAAGTGGTTCAAATTGAAAAGAAGTAGGTAAAGTCGTAGTAGATAAAAATAATATTACACATATAGAATATATATTTAAAGATAAAACACATTATAGAATATATTATAGTTTTGGTGATTATACTAGTAAAGAAAATAATAAAAATTATAGTTGACAAATAATTAATTTTTATTATCAATTAGATACAAATGTTTTAAAAAGTAGTTTATGAATATCAAATAATAATGTTAATGCGGATACTGAAATTAATATTTATAATAATAGAATAATGTGGGGTATGGGTAGAGATTATATTTTTAAAAAATTAGAAGAATTACAGGAATAATATTATGTTTTTTAAAAATATAAAAATTATTTTAGGTTTAATAGGAGTAATTTTATCATCAGCAACAGCAGGTTTAATTATATTTATCATTGTAAAAATCATATTAAAAATTAATCAAATATTTTAAAAAAAGGTGGTGAATATTATGTTAAGTCTATTTAAAAGAAAAGAAAAAAGTAATATTAGTGATAATCAAAATGAAAAAGTAAAATTTTTAACTAATAAAAATAAAAGTACACATGCTTCAATTTTAAATTATTTTGGTTTTAATGATTTTAATCATGAAACTTATTTTACTGATTTTGTAGCAGAAAATAATGCTAATTTATATAATGCTCCATTAGATATTAATAATAAAACTATTAAACAATATTTAATTAAACAAGAATTTTATAGAAAAAATTGAAACTCTATTTTTAAATTAAGCAAATTAGGAATTAGTGGTTATTTAATTTATATTGCTAATGATGACTTATATTTTCAAGTAGTAGATATACAACAAAGAGTTTATGATATTACTGGTAAATTAATTCAATGCACTATTTTTTATGATAGTTATGAACAAAATGCACAAATGGTAAGATTATTTGAAATTTATACATTAAATAATGAACAAGTCACAATTAACCGTGCAATTTATAGTGTTAATGATAGTAAAAAACAATTTCCATTATCTTTTAAAGAATATATTAATAATCCCAATTTAGAACAAGAACAAACATTAAATATTAATTATATTCCAATAGCAATTATGCGTAATAAAGCAAATGAGTTAGCAGATTGTAATAAAGTAATGGATAAAATTAAAGCATTAGATGTTATTTATGAACAAATTGTTTTAGATACTATTTTAAACTCACCAAAGTTTATTTTTAGTCAAACTTATGGTAATGTTCAATCAACATTAGAAGAAGCAGTAAGAACTTTGGTTACTAAAAATTATATTTTTAAAAGTGGCGGAGATAATAACGAACAAAACGAAAATATCAATATGACAAATAGTAACTTTAAAGGTAAAAATTTAACTGATATATATGATTGAAATGTTAATGAAATATTTAAACGTTGTGGTATTCATACTCCAAGTCAAAAGAAATCAACACAACAATCAGTTCCCGAAAGTACAGCAGTAAATATTTCAACTATTAATTATATTGAACAAAAATTATGACAATTTAATATTGATATTCTTAAATTTATTCAAATATTAGTGAAAATTGATAAAGATTTATTAAATAGTAAAACATTTAATATTAATGATGAACAAGAACTTAATAATTTAACAGTTAAATTAAAACTATTTAATCCCAAAAATAACCAATTAATAGGAGAGAACAATGGAAAACAAAAACAAACCACAAACGAAGTTTCCACAGAAACAAACTAAACTTAATCAAGCAGAAGTAGAAAATGATTATTTAATTGATAATATTCCTTATGATTTTACTAATATGATGAGTGCTAGTAGTGACCCAGATATTAATAGAGCATACGATGAATTTAAAAAAAGAACTTTATATATTTATGAAATTGAGCGTTTATTTAAAAATAATGAAAATAATAGTTTAAAATTTTCAGCAAATACTATTAAAATAGGTTTTATTGATATTGAAAAAGTATTAAAAACTACTGCTGTTGAAACATCAGACTTTACTATGCAATTAAATCAAAGAGCAAGTACTAATATTAATGATAATACAATTGAATATAGTATGACTGATATTAAAAATTTAATTTTTCAAGAAATAAATTTATTAAATCAATTTAAGTTATATGCAGTATCTATTAATGAACCATTAACTGAAAATAATATTGATAATTTATATATCATAAATAATTATTCACAACCTTATCAAAATCCAAAATCAAGAAGTACTAAAAGTATTACTATTATTAAAATTAAAGATTTTAAAACAAGAGATGGTTATCCCATTATTATTAAATTACAAAAACCATTAGATAAAGATACAAAAGTAACTGGTTTAAAAATTAAAGCCCCTAGAAGCATGATTTTTGGTAATATAAAAGTACTTGGTGAAGTTGACAATATGGAAGTATACCCTAAATTATTTGTTAAAGATAAAATAGCATTTCCGCTGTTATCAATGTCTATTGAAACTCAACCAAAAGTTAGAATATTACAACAATGATTTAGTGAACAAATATTACCATGAAATTTAGCAAAACAATTTATTGGACAAGAAAAATCAGTTTTAAACTTAATTAAAATTAGTAGTGGTTCTGTAACAAGAAGAGAAGTTATTAATAATGCAAGAATAACCCATGCTTGATTAGGATATGAGTTTAGTAATGTTTTAGGTGGTAAATGACCATTAAAAAGTCAAAAAGAATTAAAGGATAAAGAAGTTTGAAATTTTGTAGGTGAAAGTCAATTTTATCAATATGTTGCAACTAATAATAAATTTGATGATATTGAAATAGAAATTAAAGATGCACCAACTATTGATAGTTTACAAAAAGTATTATTAGATATGTTAACTTATACATATACTTATAATAGAAACTTTGATGGATTTCAACCTAATGATTTAACTTCTAAAATAGCAGAATTACGTTCAAAATTTGAAGGACAAAAACCAGAAGATGTAATTACTAATTTATTTAAACAATGAAAATTAGATTATCCAAATTATGTCAATTTACCACAAGTACAAATATTTAAACAAATAGTTATTATGTTATCAAACAATATTTATTCTAATATATCAATAAATAAAGGTTTAAATGATGATTATAAATTATTATTACCTTATTGTTTTGAATTAAAATCAAATCCTATACACACAGGTTCTAACGAAATTTGAGAATTTAAAGATGTAAAAGTAGTATTAAAATCCGATTATTTTGATTTTACGAATATGAATAATATTAAATTAAAAAATAATGATATCAGTCAAAATGAACTATTCAAACTAGATGACAATCAATTTAACTGATTATCTATTACAAATGAATTAGAAAGTAATAATATACCATCATTAATTCCAGCAGATTGAACATTAGGTAATGGTGAATATGGAAAATATTTTACAAGAGCAATGATTGATAAAAATAAAATTGAAAATGCTTTAAATTTATATGGTTCAAATAAATATCAATTATTTTCAAAACTAGAATTTTATAAAGAAATTTTAAAGATTGATAATGATAACAAATTTGAATTACTAATTGAAAATCCGATTAATAACTTAAATCGGATTTTCAATTAGTGGTATATTTGGCGCTGGTAACTATGATTTAATTTTAATAACAGATAAACAAGAAATAAATTTAAATAGTATTAATTTATTTGATAAATATAACGAGAATATTTCATACATTAATTTAGAAATTTAACTTATTTTTTTGAATACCTTTTTCTGTTGGATATTCTCTTAAAGTTTCTTCTCATGGTTTAATTTTTTCTTTTAGATTATTAATCACTTTTGGTATTTGTGGTTTTTGTTGTTTATTTAAAGACAATGAATTACTTGAAGGTAAAGAATTTGTTGATGTAGATTTCGAATGAAATCCTTCATCACTACTGCTAGATAATAATTTATTTTCTAAATCACAAATTTTCTCATTAAGTTTAAATATTTCTGATTCATATTTTTCAATCGTTTGTTCATCAACTTTGATAATTACTTTTTGTTGTTTTTGATTTAATAAGTTAAATAATAAATTACTATTATTTTGTAATAATTTATTATTATGGTTCAATAATTTATTTATATTTTCAGTTATTTTATTAATATTAGTTATTAAATTTTTATGATTTTCTTTTTTTTCATTATAAGTTAAATTTAAAGTTTCAATTTTTTTCTGATTATTTAAATTTGTTTCTTTTAATAATTCACAATTTTTCTCTTCTTGTTGAATTAAATTATTAATATTTTGATTTATATTGATTTTTCCAAATGAAAAAATTTTAATAAAAAAATTTTTAAATATATTAATTTTTTGTTTTTTTAACTTTAAAATTTGATTTTTATAATTAATTATTTTTGTTTCTATTTTTTCCTTTTGTTCACTTCAAAAAATAATATTAGTTTTAAAATTTTTTATTGTAATTTCATTTATTGAAATTTCGTTTTGAAAATAATTTCTTTCTTTTTCTAAATTTTGAATTTGTTTTTCAATTTCTTCAATATTTTTTTGATTTTCTAATATTTGACCATTAATAAAATCTTGTTCTTTTTTTGTAATCATATTTTTTAAATCTCCTTAAAAATAAAAAACTCATTTACTTTAAAAATAAAGCAATGAGTTAAAAAAACTTTATTTAGTTCTTATTGAAATTATATATGTTTATATATAAATATCAATATTATTTGTTAAAATATCCATCGGGATATTTGCCATCTCATTTTATATCTCCTTGATGTCTTGATTTAATATCAAAATACAAAAATATTTTGTGTTGATTATTCATAGGTTGTGACCATATAATTGCTCCTTTACCACCAACAGTTTTTATACGGTCATAATTATAAAATGATAAATCTTTACTATTTTCGTGGGTAAGCATTCCCCCCATGATTAATCCTATTGTTCCGGTTGTAGCACCAGTTAGTGCTAATGCTAATGTTATTTTACTTAAATTTGTTTTTATTCATGTTTTCATCTTTAATTACTCCTTTTTTCCTTGATTTTACTTATAAATTGTACTATTTTTGATTATTTTTACAAGTATCCTTTTAAATGCAAAATATCGCCTAAATTAAAAGCGTTTATTTTGTGAGACCTATACTATTAATTATATGTAACTTGTTGATTATATTGAAAATATGAAAGTACTTTTTTTCACAATACCATTATTTTAGTAATAATTACGTTCTTATGTGGATTATTGTGAATAAAATAAAGAAAAATAGATTATTATTTTAATTTACCATATTTTAACACTTTAAATTTATGTAAATTAAAATTAATAATTGATGCAGAAACAGATTAGGAGAGTAAAAAAATATGAGTTTTAATTATAAATGAAATTTTAGAGAACAATATGCCAAAATTGATAAATTAGTTTTAGAACATATAACAAAGAAATGAGAAAAACGAGATTGAAGAATATTTAAAACAAGAGATAAAAAGAAATATAAAATAGTTGATTATCAATATCGAACAAGAAAAACATTATATGGATTAGTAACTTATAAAAGAAGAATTTATGAATATTTTGATGAAAAATTACAAAAATGAGTTCGTATTTGTTTAGTTGATGAATGACTAGAATTACCTAAATATAAAAGAATTGGTGAAGATGTTGAACAAACTATTATTGAATATTTTGCTGATGGAAAAAGATATCATGATATTTGTGCTATTTGTAAAAAAGCAGGTATTAGTGTTAGTACTATTCATAGAGTTTTTAAAAATTTAGAAGTAATTGAAGCAAATCCAGTAAAAGTAAAATTAGAAAAAAATCAACCTATTTTTGTAGCAATTGATGATGGACATCGAAAGTTTTGAGATTTTAAACGTAAAGGTATAAAACACTCTATGCGTTTAATAGTAACATATACAGATAATATTAATCACAAGGTACAAAATAAAAGAGTAAAAGCAATTATAAGACCAACAAAAACAGCAATTGGAGTTAAAAAAACTGCTGAATTTGTTAAAAAACATTGTCAAAAATTTTATGAAAATATTGAGCAAGCAAAAATTATTATTTGTGGTGATAGTGCTGGATGAATTAAAGATGTAGCAGATTATTTAGGTGCTGAGTTTGTTTTAGATAAATTCCATTTAATTAGAACATTATATCTTGCTATAATGTCTGGAAATAAAGGAAAGTATGTAAAAGAATATAATAATTGTAAAAATTTAATTAATAATGGTCAATATGAACAATTAATTGATTATTTATATAAAGAATTAGATAATCATAAAAAATTAAAGAAAAAATATTTTAAAAATAATAAACAAGGTATTGAAAATCAAAGTGCAAAGTGAAATATTGGTTGTTATACTGAAACTAATATTTGACATGTTTTAAAAGAAATGCTTGGTAATAGAACATATAATATTTTAATTTATATTAAAATGGTTATTTCTAAATATAATAAAATAAATACGGAGATACAATTATTATAAATTAAAAATTTAGTTTTTTTAAAAAAAAACTAAAAATAAATTAAAACTTATTAAATGCACTTTAGTAAGAATTTTTGTTGTGTATAAATATTTAATTTATTTTAGTAATTTTTAAAATTAAGTATTTTAGTTGAAATATCTTTTAAAAAATAGTAAGATGAATATACAATTTCATAAAAATCCAAATTATTTCTTGTCTAAAATATAATAAGACTATATAAGATTTAATTTATTCCGGATTTTTAACAATCTCCCAATATAAAATTATGAAATAAATTCGTCTTTTTATAAAAAAGTGATTTTTTTATTGTATATTCATTTTTTCAATTATAGACTTAAATTAAGATTTACTTAGAATTCAAAAATAAACAATAAATAATAATTTTTCAATTAAAACTATATTCTATAAAAAATAATTTGTTATCAATTTATGTTATTAACAATATTTTTAATATTGTCATAAATTTAACTTATCATTTTATTTTTTATAAATTTACAAACTAATTTAATGTTCTTACACCATTTCGTATTTTTTTAAAATCCTAAATATTATAAATATAATCTATGTTCTAAGTAAATCTTAAATTATGGGAATATATAAAAAAGTATTGGAGTTAAAAATGAAAAAAAATAATTTTATTTATGCGAGATATGATAAAGAAGATAACTGTTTAGGTGTTTATGACACTATAGAAGAAGCAATATTAAAAGTTTACCACATTGATAAAACTAATAAAAAACGCTATTATCAAGTCTATAATAATATTTGTCGTTCTTATCAAAAATATAAAAATAATTTTGGAAATGTTGTTTGTTATGAAGGTTTTTGATTTAAAATACCACTAAATGAAAATGGCTATTAAAATTAAAAAAATAAAATAGTTATACTATGAAATGGTTAAGGATACTTAATAAAAATATTTTTTAATTTTATAGTTAAAGCTCAATAAATTAAAAAACCATTACTTTGATTTATAGATATTTATTTTATTAAATTTTTTCAATTATTTCTTTAGTTTAAAACTTTAACTATTAATAAGAATTTAAATCATAATATTTAATATTTTATTATTTATAATTTATAAGTTGAAAAAAATCTGAATGTTAGTAAACTAAATTAACCTTTACTAACATTCTTTTTTAGATTTAAATTTTTTTATATATTTTTCTAAAAAAACAGCATACTTAATCAATCTTTTATAAAACTACTTTTTTATTAGACTTCTTTTACTCATTGATTAGGTACTACTGAAAAACCAATAGTATTATTACCAGTATGTGTTTTTAAAATATTACATAATGGTTCAACTTTATATTTGGTAAATCCTCTATTTTTTACTTTTTTAATTGCTTCATCAATAATATCTTTTCTACATCAACCATCAATAATATATATTGTTTCTTTAGTAACATCTTTAATTTTAGTAATAATATCTAACATTTCTTCCATAGCTTTACTTAAAGTTCTAACTCTACCAATATTATCAATTGTTTCTTTACATCTTAAAATTGGTTTAAAACGTAAAAAATTACCAATTCTTGCTTTACTCATTGGTAATCTACCACCACGAGCTAAAAATTTTAAATCATTAGGAGCAATATAAGATTCATAAGTTTTGCGGAATTTATTTAAAATTTCTAAAATTTCAGGAATTTTTTTTCCATTTTTAACAAGAGTAAAAGCAATTAAAACCATAAATTTTAAAGGTATTGAAGCAGCACCTGTTTCTAAAATATGGACTTTATTTTTATATTTTTCTTCTTTTTGTAAAACTTGCGAACTTGCATATTGTCCTGAAGCATTATTAGCAATTGGTAAAAATAAAATTTGATCATATTTACTCAAAGCATTATCTCAATATTGTTCAAGTTTACCACGACTAGTTTGACTAGTTTTTAAAATATAGTGTTCATCAATCATCTTTTTACGAATTGTTTCACTATCAATATCAATATTATTATCATCATAAGCATTTTCTCCTTCAATAATATTTAAAGGAATAATTATTATTTCAGGATATTTTTTCATATCTTCAAGGGTAAAACCAGTAGCTGAATCACTTACAATTCCAATTTTCATTTTGTTTGCTCCTAACCTTTTATACTAATAAATTATAGTAAAATTATAACAAATTTATTTTACTATATATCGTTTTAATTTGAAAAAATATAAAGTGACTATAAACTTATTAGTAGTAAAAATAAAAATAGTCTTAATTATTGAGTAATTAAGACTATTTTTTAATTAGTTTTAAGTTAAATAAATAATACGATCAGCAATAATTTCTGTATAGTAAAAATCATTAGATTTATTAGCAAATGTTTGAATTCTACCTTTAATACCAATAATTGCATTCTTTTTTAATAGTGTTTTTAATTCCTCTGTATTAGCTATTCAAGTTTTAATAGTGATAAAATCAATTTCAAATTGATTTTGACGATTTTTAAAAGGTCTTTCAACTGCCATTATAAACTTGGTTCATTTTGTTGGAATTTGTTCTCTGGTTGGTATTATTTCTGGTTCATTCATTAATTTACCTACTAATACAACATTATTTATCATTTTAACACCCCCTCTTATTTGATAATTATAAATTTAGTTCATAAATAAAATATCAAATTATTTTATTTATGAATAAAAGAAAAAATAAATTAATTCAACAAACTCAAATATTAAAATAAGATTAGATAAAATAATTTATTAATTAACACAAAAAGAGCATTGTCAACTGCTCTTTTTGTAAAATATAATTGTATTAATATAGTTTTAATCTAAAACTGGTAATGATCCAATTCTTGAATCTTTTAGTGCATTTACTTTCCCAAAATCTACTTGTAATCACACTCTCTGAACATTAATAAATCTAGTAATTTTATTACCATTTTTAGCGGCATCATAAAAAAATGTATAAACTTTTGTATTTAATAAACCAATTAAAGCTTCTCATTGCTTTTGTTTATATGATGAAAATTCTAATTTAAAACCAGAGGCTAAACTTCCTTTTTTAACTCCCACATTATTATAAAGTTTCAAATCAGGTAAAATTTTTCAAAATTCTTCACTAACATCTAAATCCTTATTGTCGGCTGTATTAATAATATAAGATTTTAAAATTTCATTATTTTTGATAATATCAATTTGACATTTACCTGCTTCTAATTCAAAACCATCTTCGGTGTATTTTTCTTTAATTTCTCCTGGAAAAGTATTTTTAATACTAACAGTTAAACTAACAATTTCAGCATATTCTTCATCTGAATAAACACCAATTTCATCACCAATTTTGAAACCTAAATCTTTTAAAATGTGCTGCATTAGCATTTTCTGCCCTATATTTATGAGGTGGTGCACCTGTTCTTAACAATTTATTTTTAAAAAGATCATTAATTTTCATTAAGTGATCATCTGCAATAACCGAATATTTTTCACTATCAGATGTATTATCATAGTTTAATTTTTGTAAAATTAAACTTTTACCATCAGTATCATATCAACCTAATAATTGTGCATATTTACTGTCTAATTGTGGTAATGAATAATTATCACATGCAACTGTACTAAGGGTTGCTGTTGTTGATATTCCCACAGTAGCTGTCGTTGCTAATATTTTTTTAAATTTTTTCATAAATCCAAACACCTCTCTATATAAATCTTGTGTAAAAATATTGTACATGATTCTTAACAGTAGATTACTGATATACTTATTAGTAATCAATAAAAAAATAAAATTTATTTTTCATCTATCTTTATTTTTTTATTTCTTTATTATTTAATAATAATAACAACTTTTTTTATTGTATATTATTTTTTTCACATATAAACTTTAATTAAGATTTACCTAAAATAACTATTAAAAATATTAGAATTTATCATTACTAATTTATATTTATACAAAACTGTTTCAACAAAATTAAGTATTAATCTACTTTTTTAAATCTATAACAAAACTAGTAATATATTATTGATTAAATTATATATATATATATGATGTTATTATTACTATTTTAACTTTATAAATAATATAAAAAGACTAATTTTTATATGAATTAAATTAATTAACAATATTTTACATTTTTTTCTAAACCTACGATATTAAATAATAAAAAATCAAATTTTTGGTAAATCTTAATATTAAAAATTAATATTTATATTAATTTAAAGAAAGAGGTACTTATTAAAAAATGATAAATAATAAAAAGAAAATATTAGAAAAAGAAAGTCTAACTAATAATAAATATAAAACCAAAATTGAAAAATTAAATAAAAAACTACAAGAAACTCTTGATGATTTAAAAGAAATAAGTGATCTCTATGCAAAATCAGAAAGAGATGCATTAGATAAAAGAAAAATAATTACAAATCTTGCAAATAAAATTACAGAATTAGAAACACAGTTAACAGAAACTCAACAACAAGCAGAAATAAAAAATAATAATAAAAAAATTATAATTCCAAAAATAAATTTAATAATACCTGGTGAAATATGTTCTTTAGCAACTAATACAAAAGGTAATCTTTATCTTGGAACTAGAAATAGTTCTTGACATGGTGCTTTTTATAAATGTTTAGCAGGAGAAACAAACTTTAAACCAATATTAGGAATATATGGTGAAATATGAACAATAGCTATTGATAAAAATGAAAATGTTTATATAGGTACTAGAGAAAGTAGTTTTAAAGGTAACGTTTATAAATATCAAAAAAATCAAAATATTTTTAAAAAAATGGATGGTATAAATAAATCTGTTTCTTCTTTAACTTTTGACAATGATGATAATATTTATGCAGGAGTTTGAACCGGTTCATATCAATCTCCTAGTAATGGTGAAGTTTACAAATGTTTAGCAGGAGAAACAAACTTTAAACCAATGTCTGGAATAAAAGGGGGGGAGTACTATCATTAGTTTTTAATAAAAATACAAATTTTTTATATGTTACTACATGAAACGGAGATGGAAAAACTAAAACTAATGATGGTTCACTTTATAAATGTTTAGCAACAAATAATGTCTTTACTTTAGTTCAAAAAAATTTACCAGCTATATGACATCTAAAAACCAAAGATAGTGAACCATTTATTGAACTTGAATATTAACAAATATCAAAAAAATATAATTGAAATTAATAATTATTAATTTAACATTATTGAAAAATTGATTTCAATTAAATTACATAATTAATCTCTAATGAAAAATAATTTAATTATTTTTCATTAGAGATTTTTAATATTTATATTTTCTAATTTTATTAAACTTCTAATCACTTTAAAATTAAAATTTTACTTCTTAAATTCCAAATTTAATATTGATAACTGATCAGATGAAATTTCACTAGGACTATTTGTTAATAAACAAATACCACGATTATTTTTAGGAAAAGCAATAGTATCACGAATTGATTCATTCTTAATTAAAAGCATTAATAAACGATCAATACCAAAAGCAATACCACCATGTGGAGGAACTCCGTAATTAAAAGCTGATAAGAAAAAACCAAATTTATTTTCAATTTCTGTTTTACTTAAATCTAATAATTCAAAAATCTTTTTCTGTAATTTATAATCATGAATTCTAATGCTCCCACCAGCAATTTCAAAACCATTTAAAACCAAATCATAAGCATCTGCAGTTAAAGTTCCTAAATCTTTATTTTTTATATCTAATAATTTTTCAGGATTTTTTGGACTTGTAAAAGGATGATGACAAGCTTGTCATTTATTTTCTTCCTGTTCAAACATTGGTCAATCAATAATTCAAATAAATTCAAAGTTTTCAATATTATTCATAAAATCTTTATGATTAATTCGTTTTGACAAATCATTAATATAAAAACTTCTAATAGCACCCATAACTTTATTAGCAATATCTTGTTGTTCATATACGAAAATTAAAAAATTATTATTATATTTTATTTTTGATATTTCTTCTGATAAAACTAAATCATCACCCTTTACTTTAGAATTATTATGAATAATTTTTTTCTTAATTAAGTCATAAATTATTAATGTTTTTCCTCCATGCTGATTGCTAATTTCTGTTAATTTTTTTATAGTTGTTTCGTTCATTTTATCATTAACTATAAAACCCTTATAAATAAATCCATCACTATTATTGTTAATATTAATATTTATTAACTTACATGTACAACGTAAATCGGGTTTATCACTACCATATAAATCCATTGCTTGATCATAGGTAATTGATGAAAATGTTGAAGGAATATTACCAATTTTTAAAGTATTAAAAAGACTTATTAGCATATTTTCTACTATTAATTTAATTTCTTTACTAGTAGTAAATGCCATTTCTAAGTCTAATTGTTGAAATTCGGGTTGTCTATCAGCACGAAAATCTTCATCACGAAAACATTTAGCGATTTGATAATATTTGTCAATACCTGATATCATTAATAATTGCTTATAAATTTGTGGTGATTGTGGTAAAGCATAAAAATGTTTTTTTTGAATACGAGCAGGAACTAAAAAATCACGAGCACCTTCTGGTGTTGATTTTGTTAAGCAAGGAGTATCAATTTCTAAAAAATTATTTTGATTCAAAAATGTTCGTAAACAACTAAGAACTTGGTGTTTAAATTTAATATTATAATTCATTGCTGGTCTTCTTAAATCTAAATAGCGATATTGTAAACGTAATTCTTCACTAGCAAGCGTATTATCATTTTTAATAACAAATGGTAAATTAATAGAATTGCTTAATATTTCAATATCTTTTGCTACTACTTCAATCATATCATTAGCAGTTTTTGCATCTTTATTTTTTCGTAAGACAACTGTTCCAATTACTTTTAAAACAGATTCAACTTTAACATTTTTTATTTCTTTATAATATCCGTTATCTGGTTTAACAATGACTTGTGTTGTTCCGTACATATCACGTAAATCAATAAAAATACCAAATTTATTAATACGAATATCTTTAACTCAACCACTAATAATAATTTCTTTTGTAATATCACCCTGCGTTAAATTACCACATGTATGAGTTCTAAAGAGTTTTTCCATATTCTTCATTCTCCTCTAATAATAGATTTTTAACCTTACTAAGCAATTGCTGTTCAGTATCAAAAATTAATTTTATCATTTCTTTTTTAACAAAAGAATAAAAACTAACCTGATTTTTTTCTTTTAAAAATAGTATATTTTTGGCTAAACTACGATCAATAATCTGTGACTTATTTTTATCTTGATATAAATTATATTCCATATCAATATGATAATTTTCTTTACGTAATTGTAATAATAAATCGGAAGCCATTATTAATCCTAATTCGCTTAAAGCAATAATTTGTAAATCAATAATTGGTGGTTTATTAATATTTTTATTTTCTACCAATAATAACATTAATCTTTCAATACCAATTGCAAAACCAATAGCAGGAATTTTTAATGGTGAGCCCAATTCATTAAATAAATTATCATATCTACCACCACCAAGTAAAGTATTTTGACTTTCACCAATTCGTGAATCAATAGTAGTTATTTCAAAAATAATACCATTATAATAATCTAAACCACGAACTAAATGCTCATCAATAATAAAATTAACTTTATTATTTTTTAAACTATTAATAATAGTTGTAAAATATGTTTTTTCTTCATTAGTTAAAAAATCATTTAAATATGGTATTTCTAAATTTAATTTAGTACAAATTTTACATTCAAGAACTCTTAGTGGTGATACATTAACTCTAATTTGACAATTTTCACACAATTGCTTACTTTGATTTAATAATTGTTCTTTAAGTGCTATTTGATATTTATTTTTTGTTTCATTAGATCCAAAATAATTAATATTTAAAGTTAAATTTGGTATTGAAAAACTTTTTATCATTTCTAAGGCCATCATCATTACTTCAACATCAACTAAAGGATGTTTAACACCAACAGTTTCGATACCAAATTGATTAAATTGACGTTGACGCCCTTTTTGAGGTCTTTCATATCGAAACATCGAACCATAATAAAAATACTTTAACGTTTGCTTAGATTTATATAATTTATTTTCAATTATAGCACGAACAATACCTGCTGTTCCTTCAGGACGAAGAGCTAATAATCTATCATTTTTATCATTAAATTGATAAATTTCTTTCTGAATAATATCAGTTGTATCTCCCACAGCTCGTAAAAATAGTTGAGCATTTTCAAAAATAGGAGTAATAAATTCTTGATAATTATATTTAATTGCACACTGTGTTAAAGATTTAATAATATTACGATATATAATAACCTCTTCATTATACATATCACGTGTTCCTCTTGGCTTTTGAAATTGCATACTTTTTTTTACTCCTTTTAATAAAAAATAAATCTTCTAAAAAAACGTTCCTTTATTTTAGGAACGTTTCTTAACGCGGTACCATCCTAATTCATTTACAAAATAAATGCACTTAATTATAATTTATCATATTTAATTAATTAATAATACAAGCTATTTAATGTCATAAAATTAGTTAACCAGTGTTTGCACCAACCACACCGTCTCTTAATGTTTACCCTAAATTTACTTTTAAATGCTGAAAATATTATACTAAAATATTACATAATTATTCTGTTTATTGCAATAATATCAGGAATTTTTTTAATTGATGAAATAATTTGATGTAAACGTTCAATATTAGAAACTTTAATTAAAATTTTTAAACTTCCATGATTTTCCTTAAGTTTATTATTAGCATCAATACTTTGAATTTGTGCCTTTAAATAGCCCAAAATATTTAAAACATCAGTCATCAATGCTGGTCGATCTAAATATCGAATTTGAATTTTTGAATTATAAAGATGATCACTGGTTGCTAATAAATTTCACTTAGTATCAATAATACGTTCTTTCCGCTCTGGCAAACTAACATTAGGACAAATTAAACGATGAACTTTAATACCTTGCCCTTTAGTAATATAACCCGCAATTGGTTCATCAGGAATAGGTAAGCAACAATGAGCCAATGATGTTTTAGTATTGGGGGCATTTTCAATAATAATTTCATTATTACTACTTAAATTCATTGTTGTTTGTTGTTTAGTTTTTAATTCTTGAAATGTTGCTGAATCACTATATAAAATAGTAGTAACCGCCTGTTCAATTGTATAAGTTCCATTAGCAACATCTAAGCAAAAATCTTCATACGTTTTATATTTTAATGATCTAATTCTTGACATAATAACATTACGTTTTGCAATTTTTCAACGAATGTGATTTTCAATAATATATTCTTCTATTTTTTCCTTTGTTTTTTTTATTTTCTCTTTGTTTTCTGTATCTTTAATTTTATTTTCTTGATTAAATTTTTCTTGCTGATTATTTAAATATTTTTTTATTTTATGTTGAGCAAAATTGGTCTTAACAATATTTAATCAATCATGAGAAGGACGTGCGGTTTTTGCGGTTTTAATTTCAACAATATCCCCTGATTTTAAAACAGTATTAATAGGAGAATAAATACCATTTATTCTTGCACCCACTGTTGTTTCACCAATTTCAGTATGAACTTTAAAAGCAAAATCTAAAACAGTTGAACCAAATGGTAATGTTATAACATTACCATTTGGAGTTAATACATAAATTAAATCACTAAAAATATCTTGTCGAATTTCTTTTTCTAAATTATTATCTTTGGCAATATTATCTGCTAATATGTTTTCATCAACATTTGGATTTAAGTCATTTAAATTTAATATTTCTTGAAAAATATTTAATTTTTCATCAATTTCTGCTTGACGTTTCTTAGGATTTTTATTTTCCCCTTCTTTATATCTTCAATGCGAAGCTGCACCTGCTTCAGCAAAATCTTCCATTTCTTCAGTTCTAATTTGTAATTCATAAATTTCATTATCAAAAACAACAGATGTATGTAATGATTGATACATATTATTTTTTGGTGTTGCAATATAATCTTTAAATCTACCCGGAACAGGAGTAAAACTTTGATGAATATAACCCAAAATGGCATAACAACTATCAATAGAATTAGTAACAACTCTAATTGCTAAAATATCATGTATATCATCAAAATCTTTTCCAAAATAATACATTTTACGATAAATAGAATATAAGTGTTTACTACGACCATAAATTTTAAAAATTAAATTTTTATGTTGTGATAATGTTTTACTTAATTCTTTAATAATTTCATTAACTAATTTTTCACGTTTTTCACGATCTAAATTAATAAGGTTATCAATTTTTTTATACTCTTTAGGATGTAATACTGCAAAAGAACGATCTTCTAGTTCTGATTGTAATTTACGCATACCTAGACGATGAGCAATAGAAGCATAAACTTCTAAAGTTTCTTTAGCAATAATTATTTGTTTTTCAGGATTTAAAAAATTAATAGTTCTAATATTATGTAAACGATCTGCCATTTTAATAATAATGACACGAATATCATGAGCTAAACTTAAATATAATTTACGTAAATAATTAGCTTTAATTTCATTTCTTTTTTCTTTTGCAAAATGGCTAACTTTAGTTACAGCTAAAACTAAATTAGCAACTTCCAAACCAAATTCTACTACTAACTCATCAAAAGTTGTTGGTGTATCTTCTAAAATATCATGTAAAAATCCTGCTTGTATTGAAGAGACATCTAAATGCCATAATACTAAATTGTATGCTGTTGATAAAACATGATAAACATAAGGATCACCATTCTTTCGATATTGATCTTTATGTTTTAATAATGCATATTCATAAGCTACTTTAATTTTTGTAATTTGCTTAGGATCTTTGATAAATATTTTTGCTTCCGCTAATAATTGATTAAAATCTTTACAAGTTAAATTATTCATTATTTACTACTTATTAAAACTTAATTATTTCTAACAGCGGAATATTATCAAAATGATGTTTATTAGCAAATTCAGAAAGCGAAATTAAAGTAGCAATACCAACTGATTGAGCGTTACTTTGCTTTATTAAATTAAGACAAGCATTAATTGTCCCTGAAGTTGCAATCAAATCATCAATTATTACTACTTTATCTTTTGTTGAAAGTACATTTTGCTGCATTTCTAATATAGCAGTACCGTACTCTAAATCATAAGTTACTTTATAGGTTTTACCTGGTAATTTACCTTTTTTACGTGCAAGAACTAATTTAATACCCAACTTATATGCTATAGCAGCACCAAAAATAAATCCTCTTGCTTCAGGTACTAAAATTGCTGTTGCTCCACATTTTTTAATAAAATCTACAAAAATATTAACAACACTTTGAAATGCTTCTGGATTACTTAATATTGGGTTAATATCTTTAAATTGGATACCTTTAATTGGAAAATCAGGAATATTAATAATAATCTTTTTTAATGATTCTTTTGTCATTGCAACCACCTATTCATTAATACCTTTAATAACATATTCATCTGCACCAATGAAATGTTTTTTAATTTTATTAATACGTTTTTTATATCTATAAACTCTTCATTTCTCAAAATAAGTTCAAATAAAAGGAGCAATAAAGTAAGATGATACTAAACTTACTATACAACCTATTAATAATGATAAACTAACTATTCAGAAACTAGGAATAATAAACATAACAATTACTGATGTTATTAATACTACAGCATTAATAACTAATGTTCTTGGTAAAGCCTTTTGAACACTTTTATTTGAAATTTGAATTATTTCTTCTGTGCTAATAACTTGTGTTTGATTATTATTAATCTTAATTTCACGAATATTATCAAAAATTGACATAATACTAATTATTGTTAAAATCATTACTCCCAATAATATTCCAACAATTGAAGTAGAAATTACAATTTGGAAAATACTAATAATAGCAAGTGTCATTAGTAAACTAAAAATAATAGCTAAAATTAAAGGAATAACATAAGTCAATTGAAATCTAATAATAATATAAATTAAAATAACAATAAAAGATAAAGCAATTGAAATAATCATATTAACTAATAAATCTACACCTGACTTAGCAACAACTAGATCAATTTCTCCTCATTGTAAAATAGATTCTTGTTTTCAATTTCTAGTAATCTTTCCTAAAAAATTCTTAAACCTTTGCTGCATACTTTGAGAATTTACTGTTGTTTGAACAATAATCTTAAACTGATATGGTTTTCCTTCACCACCAGCAATTAAGGAAAAATTAATATTTTTAAAATATTTACTAAATTGACTATTATTTTGAATTTCTTTATTAATAAAATCTTTTGCTAATTCTGCTTCTTTAATAATATTGTAACTAGGATCACTTGGATCTTGAGTAATTGTACCCATTCCAACAAAATCAGTTCGTTGATCAAAACCAGAACCAAAATTAGAACCAATTACACCATAAGTAATACCTGAAGCAAGAACAATAACAGCAGAACCTGAAAGAATTCATTTTGTTAATTTATGAAAATAATTTCAGTTACTTATTTTAAGTTTTGAAAAAACATTTTTAAAATTAACTAATATTTTTTTGTCTTTTGCTTTAACTATTTGAATTTTTAACGGTTTTAATGCATTAATTAATTCTTGTTTCAATTTATTAATTTCTTGTGAAAGATTTAATTTTAAATCTTTTACTTTTGACTTATAAACTGATCTTGATTTACTATGTTCTTTTTTTAATTGCTGCTTATCAACTTTAAATTTTTTAATTAATTCTTTAACTTTATTTTTATAACTAATTTTAAGCTGACATTTTTCTGAAATTAATTGTTTTTTTATTTTTTTATCACTACTTTTAATATTATTTGTATCTATTGAATTATTTAAAACTATAGTGCTTTTTCTACTAATATTATTAGTTCCTAAAAGTTGAGGTTTATTTTCTAACCAGTTATTTCGTAATAATGTTCATAACATTAATCTTAATAAGATAATTCCAAAAATAATTACACCAAAAGTAGCAATAGAAGTCATAATAATAAAACCTTTGATAGCACGAGTTCCAAATCAGAAAATAGTTAAATTAACAATTAAAATAATAGCACTACAATCTAATGAAGAAGATAATGTTTTCTTATTTGCTGATTTAAAAGCACTAATCAAAGTTTTACCTTGCATATATTCATTTTTAAAACGTTCCAACAAATTAATAATCGTATCTAATAATAGTGCAAAACCAATAATTAAAGCAATTACGCTTTCAGGAGCAATTATGCCATTAATGAAAACAAAACTAACAATAGTAAATAATAAAAATAATGATATTATAATTAGAACAATAACTCCTAACATACGATAATAAAACAGAACAATAGTCATAAGAACAAAGGTAACTAATATAATAATAACAACTGCAATTTTTAAAGATGTTGCACCTAGCGTTGGACTAACATTAGCATAAGATAACATAGTAAAATTATTTTTTGACAATCCTGATGTTAAAACACTTTTCATTTGTTCAACTGTTTCAAGATTAAAAGTATCTGAATTAATTGAAATACTATTGTTAGTTACTTTAACTTCACCAACTCAATATGGAATATAACGATAATCAATAACATCTTCATGTAAAATATCTGAAACATCTGGTAAACGTAATAAATCTTTAATATAAGGCAATCATGCATTCATAGGTGAACCAACAATAGGGGAAGCAAAAGGATCAAAGCGATTAGCAGGATCATATGTATTTTTTTCATCATTAGTATCAACAGAAAGACTATGAACTGAACCTAAATTATCAGAATAAATTCAATTAATACCAAATTGACCATTTTGATTAGGATTTAATAGTCGTGCTAAAGTAGGGTCTTGTGCTTTAGCTCTAGCTAAAATATCAGTACCTTTACCAAGACCTGGTGTATTATTATCTAATAATGATGTTAATGATGCTTTAATCTTACCATCAGTATCATTTTTAAGATTATCAATTATAAAAGCAAGGGAGCGAATACCCTCCATACTACTTCGAATATAATCTAATAACTGACCAATATCTGAATAAATATAAAATGTATTTTCTTTGGCAGAAGTAAGTTCTTTTAAAACTGAATCATTTTTAACATCAAAAACAAGTTCTGGGCGATGAGTAACAGAATTATTAACAGCTTTAATAGCAGAAAAAACATCACTAGTTAATAATCTTTTATCTCTTTTTGTTCAAGTAGTAGCTTTGTCATCTTTCTTTTCAGTTGCTAATAAGTCATTACCATCTTTATCAACAATATAAGAATAACCACGTCGTGATACACTGTGAACAAAAGTAGAAATATCAACTCCCGCATCTTTACTCAACGCTAAATTATACTTATTATTATTATTGCTAGTAATGCTTTCAATATAAACGTTACTAGTACCTAAAGGGTCAACTCTGTCTTTTAATAAATTAATAACATCTTTTTGTTTACCTTTAGCCTCATATTGAACTTGTGTTTGATAACCACCAGCAAACTCAATACTTAATTTACTATTATTTTCAACATATTTAGCACTAAACACTACTGAAATTATTATTGCAGAAACAATAATTATTAAACTAAAAATCCTTAAAAAAAATCCAAGATTTTTAGTTTTTCTTGTCCTAGAAGAAGTGTTCATATTTCTTCACTCCTAAATCATTTTATTTGTATAAACATAGATTGTATATTATTTAAGCACTATATAAGAATACCAACATTCGTTATAAATAACAATTGTTTTACAATAATATCAAAAATAATTATTTTCTAAATAAAATTATATTATTATTAATATACTCTTTACCAATAATTGTTATTTTACGACCCTTAGTTGTCTTAGTAATTAAACCACAATGAATAAGTCAAGGTTCATAATGAATTTCAAGATTTTTTCTTTCTTCATTCAAAAGTTGACAAATAATTTCAATACTCAAACTTTTATCTAAATTTACATTATTAAACAATGCTAAATATGCCAATTGTAAACTATTTAAACCTAAAGGATAAATTTGCAAAAAAAATAAAATTTGCAAAATATTAGTTTCATTTAAATCTACATTCATAACAACACAATAATTATACAATTGTTTAATGATGTTAATAATGAGTCGCGGAATATTACGACAATGATTAGCAATAATATTTATTATATTATTTTCTAATTTTCAATTTAAACTTAAAAAAACTTGTGAAATAATACTTTTAATATCCTGATAATTATAATCAGATAATTGTAAAATATTAGGAATACGACTTATCAACGCTTTAGTTAAGATTCCTACTTTATTAGTAGCACCAATAAATGTAAAAGAGGATAAATTAATTTTAACAATTTTATTATTATAATCTTTACCAATCATAATATTAATAAAATTACCTTCTAATGCAGAATATAATACTTCTAATATTTCATAGTTAACAACATGAATTTCATCAATAAAAACTATATCAGATTGTTTGATATTTGCTAAAATACTAATAATATCACTAGTTTTATTAATGCTTGTTCCTTCTAAACTATGAAAATTTACTTGCAATTCTTCTGCTATTAATCGTGCAATAGTTGTTTTTCCAATACCAGGAGGACCAATCAATAAAATATGACTTAAAGCAATATTTTGAATTTTACTACCTTTGATTAAAATTAGAATACGTTCAATAACATTATTTTGTCCAACAAAATTATTAAAACTACTAATACCCATATTTTATTTCCTTAATAGCTAATGCAATAATTTCTTCAACTTCCAAATCTCAATTAATATTTCTTAATAAAAAATTATTAATTACTATTGAACTAAAACCTAATTTTAATAATGTATCAAATACTAAATCTGATTTTTCATTTTGACTAGTTGTTAAATTACTTATTACTTTAATATGATTACTAAAATAATTAATAATATTATTAGCAATTTTATGAGTTATACCTTTACACTGTTGCAATATCTTATAATCTTGTTTGCTTATAGCCAACTTAATACTATCAAGTGATAGTTGATTTAATAATCTTAAAGCAGTTTTTGGTCCAATATTACTAATATTAAGTAAGTGAATAAAAAAGGTTTTTATTGGTTTTGATACAAACCCAAAAAATTGTTCATAAGTTGGTTTTTGATGAAAATAAACATAAATTTTCATTTTAATATTTAATGGTAATGTTTGTAAATTAACACCTTCAATAATATATCCATGATCATTACATTCAAAAATAATTTTATTTTCATAAAATTCTTTAATAATACCTAAAAATATTCATCCATAACTTATTCCTCCTTTTCTATTCTTACTATTAATTAGATGAAAAAGAAAAATAAACCTTTTTATTTTTTAAAATTATGTTCAATTGAAAGCACATCATCATCATTTTCAATTGTTTCTAACAATATATCAATTAATTTAATTTGTTGTTGATCAGTAATGGTAATCAATTCATGGGGAATATTAACAATTTCATTACTAATAAAATCATTAATATTATTTTTTTCTAATAAATTAGTTACAGCATTTAACTGTTTAGGATTAACTTCAATATCAATAATATCTTCATTTTTTTCAATATTAAAAATTTCAAAATCAATTATTAACTCCAATATTTCTTCAACTGATAATAAACTTGAAAATTGAATTACCCCCGTTGTTTGAAATAAATATTGAACAGAATTAGTAGCAGCTAAATGACCACCCAATTTATTAAAATAACTTCGAATATTACTTGCAGTTCGATTTTTATTATCAGTTAAACAATGAATAATTATGGCAATATTACTTGGTCCATATCCTTCATAAGTGACTGCTTCATAATTAGTTATTTCATTTTTATTACTAGCTTTATTAATAGCACGATTAATATTATCCTTTGGCATATTTATACGTCGTGCTTTTTCTAACATTAATTTTAATCGTGGATTATTTTCAACATTTGCACCACCTAATTTAACAGCAACATAAATTTCTCTTGATAATTTTTGAAAAATTTTACCACGTTTGTTATCTTGGGCATCTTTACGATGTTTAATATTTTCATATTGTGAATGTCCAGCCATATTCTCATTCCTTTATTTTTTTCTTGTTCATTTTGGAGCTTGCGATACAGGTATTCTTTTGTGTGCACTATTCTGATGCATAAATTCAATTTTATTAATTACTGATGATGGTATTAATGATTTATTTCCTAGTAAATATTGATCTAATTGTTCATACTTAAATTGCATTTCCATTTCATCGGTTTGTCCATCTCATAAACCAGCAGTTGGCTTACGAATAATGATCTCTTCATTAACTTTTAATATCTTTGCTGCAGCAAAAACATCTTTTTTTAACAAATGAATAATTGGTAATAAATCAACACCACCATCACCATATTTAGTAAAATAACCAATGTGTCATTCGTCACTATTATCTGTTCCTACAACTAAATAATTATGATTTTGTGCATATGCATAAAGAGTATTCATTCTTAATCTAGCTTTTAAATTTCCTAAAATTAATTTTGATTTTTCTATATTAATTTCAGTTTCTAATGTTTTTTTAAAACTTAAAAAAACATTATTTAAATTAACTACTTTGGCATTTAATTTATGAATATTAACTAAATTATTTGCATATTCTAAATCAATATCTGGTGAAAAACAAGGCATAATTAATGCTAAATGATCATTAGGAAAAGCTTTTTTAATCAATAATGCTACTACTGCTGAGTCAACACCACCACTTAAACCAACAATTAAACCTTTGGCATTTGCTTTTTTTACTTCACTTTGTAAAAATTTAATAATTTCATCTAAATATTGTTCTAAATTCATAATTATTCACTCTCTTTTATTTCTTCAGACATTTCAAAAATATTGTTATAATGTCCAGCAATTTTATTATGGGTTTTATCTAAAGTTTCAATGGCTTTATTAGTTGTATCAAAACCAGACTTAACTTTTTCTCATCTATCAACCCAACGATCAAAATCATCTTTGAATAAACGTAATTTTTTTGCCATTTTTTCTAAATTTTTATTGAAATCAATGTCTTTACGATTTTTATCAACTGTAAATAAAACAGCAGATAAAGTAGTAGGAGAGGTAATTCAAACACGTTTCTTAAAAGCATATTCAACAATATCATCAGCAAATTGTGCGTAAATAAAAGCAAATATTTCTTCAGAAGGAATAAACATTACTGCGCTAGAAATCTTATTTTTAATATTAATATATTTTCCAACTTCATCAATTCGTTTACGAATATCATTACGAAAATCTTTTAAATAATTTTCTTTAACTTTAATATCTTCACTTACTAAATACCTTTGATAGTTATCAATTGAAAACTTTGAATCAATAGCAATTCCTTCTTTTTCAGAATCTGTTTTTACATAGGCATCAACAACTTTGCCATCAATTGTTTTATATTGTCGTTCTCATAATTTTTGATTTGAACCCAACATATTAGTCAAAATTTTTTCTAAAACAAATTCACCAACATTACCACGTTTTTTAGTATTAATAAAAACTTCTTGTAAACTTTGAATATTATCATTAATTTTTCCTAAAACAGTTGATGATTCTTGTAACTTTGCTAAATCTTTAATAACATCTACTACTTGTCTTTGAATGACATCAGCATTGCGTTTATAATCATCTTCTTTTTTATCTAAATTTTTTTGAAAATTATCAATATTACTCATTAAATTAATTAATTTTTCGGTTTTATCACGATCTGAACCATTTCATGATGTTTTAAAATCATTTAATTGTTCTTTTAAAGTTTCTACTTGCATTTTTAAAAAGTCTTGTGCAATTGGGTCACTAGTAACATTCTGACTTTTTTTAATTTGCATATAAATTATTAAGCCACCAATACTACTAATAATTAAAATAACTACCAATAAATTAATTACTATTTCCATTTCCTATTTTCCTTTGCCCTTTTTTATTCTTCTTCTCAAATCATATCATAATTAAAAATCTTAACATGATCACCTTTTTTTATTCCTTGCTTTCTTAATTCATCATAAATTCCTAAATCTTGTAATTTAATTTTAAATAATAAAATATTATGATAATTATTTAAAGGATTTTTTTGATATATTACTTCAACGGTTTTACCAGAAATAGTTCATTGATTACTTGCAATTTTAGTAATAAAAACTTGTGGAACTTCTTCTTTATTAATATATTCATAAAGAATATGTTCTTCATTATTTTCATCATTATTAACTTGATGCAGTTGTTCTTTTTCAACAGCTTTAGCAATATCTTTAATTAATATATCCAAACTAATATGTTTCATAGCAGAAATTGCAATTATTGGTAATTTAATTTGTTCTTTTAATTTCTCTAAATTAGTTTGTGCATCTGGTAAATCAATTTTATTTGCAACAATTAAATGAGGTTTTTTTGTCAAATCTTTATTATAACTTTCTAATTCACTCATAATTAATTGATAATTTAAAAAATGATCTTGAGTCTTATCACTAATATCAATCATATGTACTAAAACTTGACAACGTTCAATATGACGCAAAAATTGTAAACCTAATCCTTTTCCTAAACTAGCTCCCGCTATTAATCCAGGCAAATCCGTCATAACAAAATTATTATTTTTATCAACTCTAACAACACCTAAATGCGGATTAAGAGTAGTAAAAGGATAATCAGCAACTGCTGGAGTTGAAGCAGAAATAGCTCCTAATAATGTTGATTTACCGGCGTTAGGCAACCCAACTAATCCGGCATTAGCCAATAATTTCAACTCACAAATTATTTCAAAATGTTGTCCAGGCATTCCTTTTTCACATATTTTAGGTACTCGATTTATTGCCGAAGCAAAACGAGCATTTCCTCGTCCACCAAGACCACCGGCAGCAATTATTATTTCTTGTTTATCTTTAATAATATCACCAAGAATATTTTGAGTTTTGTTATCTCTAATAATAGTACCCAATGGAACTTTTACATAAGTATTGGTTCCTTTACGTCCATGCATATTTTTGGGTGCACCATTTTTACCATCTTCAGCAGTTATCTCTTTATTTTTACGTAAGTCTAATAGAGTATTCATGCCTGAATCACCAATAAAGATAATATTACCGCCTCTTCCTCCATCTCCACCAGATGGACCACCTTTGGCTACATAAAGTTCACGACGAAAAGCAACAACACCATCACCGCCTTTGCCGGCAGTAACTTTTAATTTTGTTACATCTATAAAACGCATTTCTTACTCCTTTTTTATATTAATAAAAACTCTTATTATATAGTTTTAACATTTTTGTGTAAAATACTATTTTATTTTTCATATAATTTTAGTATACAGATATTATTGTTAAAAAAATAATAATTTACTATATCTAGTTAATATTTTTTGTAAACCATTTTTGCTTTATGAAAAATTATATGAAAAATAAAACTTATAGGTGTTTTTATTAATTTGCTTAAAATCAAATAAATAGTTTTTTTATTTAGTTTTATCTTTGAAAAAATATATTGTATATTGTTTTTTTCACATATAAACTTTATTTGAGATTTATTTAAAGTAATTTAAAAAAATAAATGAAAATTTAATTAAAAATAAATATTTATATTTAAAAAGGGGTACTTTAAAAAAGATAAATGATAAATATAAAAATATAGTAAAAAAATCTGATGTTGATAGTTGATGAGGTATTACCACTAGCAATAAATGTGATAAAAAAATTGAGAAATTAAATAAAAAATTACAAGAAACATGTAATAAATTAGACGAAATAAGCAATCTTTATACAAAATCAGTAAAAGAAAACAAAAATTTTGAATATAAAGTTAAAGAACTAAAAGAAGAATTAAAAAAAATTCAAGATAAAAATACAAAATTAGAAATAGAATTAAATGATTCAAAAAACAATAAAAAAGAATTAGAAACACAATTAAAACAATTTCAAGACAGTAAAGAAAAACTAGAAACAGAACTTAAAGATTATAAGGATAATAATCAAAATTTAGAAGAAGAACTAAAAGCAACTCAAGATAAAAATACAAAATTAGAAACAAACTTAAAAGAAGCAACAGAAAGTATTGAACATTTACAAGAAATAATCCAAGATTACATGGATAATAAAGAAAAACTAGAAGAAGAATTAAAAGAAACTAAAGGTATTAAAGAAAAATTAGAACAACAATTAAAAGAAGCAGAAAAAAATATTAGATATTTACAAAAAAATAATACAAGAAAATACAGAAAATAAAACACAATTAGAAAAAGAATTAAAAGATTATATAAATAATAACCAAAAATTAGAAAAAGAACTAAAACAATCTCAATATCATAAAGAAAAATTAAAAAAACAATTAAAATATTCAAAAGAAAACATTGAAGAACTAAAAAAAATAATACAAGATTGTAAAAACACTGTAGAAAAACTAGAAAAAGAATTAAAAAACACTAATGATATTAATAAAAAAATTAGAAACTTTGTACTTGAATGTATACCTTTAAATTAAAAATATACTTAAATATATAACGTTTTCTTATATATTTATTGATACAAATTAATTACATACTCAAATTCTATTATAAAAAATAAGCAATATGATATTTTAATTTTAAATATATATTGCTTATTTTTTATAATAGAGTTCACTATATAAATAAAATTTTTTTAAAATAATCTATTGTTAGGGAAAAATATTAAAGCAATAAATTCTATTTTTATTATATTAATAATTTAAAATATTTTTACTTATAATATCAACTATCTGTTTAGCAACTTCCACTTTTGAACCAATCAAATTATAATTATTATTTTTAAAATAAAAATTAATTTCTGTTTCATTTTTACCCATAACACTAATATTATTAATACAAATACCATCGCAATTTTTAATTTTCATTTTTTCGATACCAAGATTTTTATCATTAACTTCTTGAGCAGCAAAACCAATTAAAACTTGTTGTGCTTTCTGCTTACCTAAAAATGCCAATACATCAATATTAGCAATCAGTGATAAAGATAAATTTTCATTTTTATTTTTAATTATTTTATTAGGAATATATTTACTTACTTTATAATCATTTAAAGCAGCAGCACATATTACAATATCAGCATTATCAAAGTTTTCTTTCATTGCTAAGAACATTTTTTCATTAGTATTCGCTTTAATAATAGTTAGGTTTTTTTGCGATTTAATTTCAAAATCACAATCACCTGCAACTAATACTACTTTAGCGTTAGTTTTAAGAAAAGCATCTACTAATGCTTTACCCATTTTTCCTGAAGAATTATTAGTAATATAACGAATTGGATCAATATAAGTTCTAGTGCGACCAATATTAATTAAAATTTTTTTATCAGATAAATCAATATTTTTTTTAAAAAAATCTTTAATTTTTGCTAATGCATTATCTGGACTTTTAACCCGTCCATCACCAATCATCTTACAGGCTAATATTCCTGAATCTGGAGGAATAATAGTAATATTTTCAAAATTAGATAATTCTAATAAATTTTTTTGAAAACTTTGATTGTGATACATATTATGATTCATTGCTGGAAATAATATCTTTTCTGCTTTAGAAGCTAAAAATACTGATAATGCTAAACTATCAGCAATTGCTAAATTTGCTTTACTAATAAAACTCATAGTAGCAGGATAAACAACAATTAAATTTGTTTTAATCGCTAAATTAGTATGAGTAATTAAATCTCCTTTAACATATGATTCTTGTTCAAACATTTCAGAATAATAAGAAAATGTTTTATCTTCTAGAAAATGTAAAGAACTTTTAGTACAAATAATATCAACTAAAAATTCTTTTTTTAATTGTTTTAATAAAATTAAGGCTTTGTTTGCTGCAATACTACCAGTAATTATTAAAGTAATATGTTTCATTATTTTCTCCTATCATATCATTAAACATAAAATAAACAAACAAAACCTATCTTCAAAATATGATAGCATTGAAAATAGGTTTTTATTATTAAAAATTTATTTTTACTTTTTATCAAGTATAACTGAAACTCGTGTTTTATTTTTTTTAAAAATAGTATACTTAACAATTCCTGATTTTAAAGCAAATAAGGTATCATCACCACCACGTCCTACATTTTCACCAGGGTGAATTTTAGTTCCACGTTGACGATAAATAATTGTTCCCTCTTTTAAACTTTGTCCATCACCAATTTTAGCACCTAAACGTTTAGAATGTGAATCACGACCATTACGAGTTGAACCCACTCCTTTTTTTGAAGCAAATAATTGTAAATTTAATTTATAAAACATAATTACACCTCCTTTATGTTAATATATTTTGGATATTGTTCTTTAATAGTTTTTAATTGTCAAAGCATTGTTTTTAAAATGATTTGACTATTATTAGTGAAACTAGCAACTTTAAGTTTAACTAATCCAGCAGTATTATTAATTACTTGAACTTGATTATTATCAAGTTCATGAAGTGCATTTAATGTACCAATAACAATGGCTGAAATCCCTGCACAAACAATATCATTTCCAATTTTTGAAAAATTAGCATGACCAATAATTATAACTTCTACAATGTTACTATTTTGGTAATTATAAGTAACTTTAACCATAATTTAATATTACCTTAAATTATTTTTTATTATTTTCATCATCTTCTTTAACAACTTTAACAGTCATATTTTTATGATCAAAAATAGTTTTTAAATTACCTTCACTAACAACAGTTTTAGTGTTATCTGGTTCTGTAATATTATCCTTAACAACTGATTTAGTTTTAACAAGTTTTTCTTTTGTAAGTTCTTTTTTTACTTTACTAACTACTGATTTTGGCTCTTTAATAATAGGAGTTACTACTTCAGAAATTACTTCTTTTTTTACTTCATCTTTAATTACTGGTTTTGATTGTTCAGTCTTCTTATCAACAAGACTTTTACCACCAAGTAAGATATCAGTAATTAATACCTTTGTATATGGCTGACGGTGTCCATACATTGTTTTTGAATTTTTCTTAGGTTTATATTTAAACACTCGAATCTTTTTTGATTTATCTTGTTTAATAATCTCACCATGAACTTCAGCACCTTTTAGGAAAGGTTTACCGAATTGTTGATCAATCATCAATATTTTGTCAAAAATAATCTTATCTTTAGCTTTGCCAACAAGTTTTTCAACAAAAATCTCTTGACCATAGGAAACGTTAATTTGTTTTCCTCCTGTTTGAATAACTACAAACATTTTTCTTATTACCTCCAGTTTAGACTCGCCTTATAGGTGGAATAAATCACTTGTTAACCTAAAGTAGAGCGGTTGAAACTGCATAAACAGTCTTAAATATTATAAAGTATTTTTTATTAAAAGCAATACAAAATTTAGTAATTATACACATAATTTAAATATAAAAATTACTAAAAAAGAAAAATAAAAAAATATATCTTTAATATTTAATATTTAATGTAACTATAATTATATCTACACTAAATTATGTAATTAATATTTTTTTATAATTATTATTAGAATTATGATATTATTTTTCTAAACTTAATATAAGTTTTTAATTCATTACTTGTTAAAAAGTAAATGAGTTTTTTTATTTTTAGAAAGGAAGATAAAAAGAGATGACTAAAGATAAAAATATCATTAATGAAACAATTGATTATTTACCGTTGTTTGGTGCTAGATTAGGAGCTGGATTAGGAGCAATTGACGGTCTTTCATGAACAATCCAGTGCCTGTTACCAACATTGCGATTGGTGCTGCAGCCGGAGGAATAGCAGGTTATCAAATTAAAAAAGCTGTAAAAAATAAAGATAAAAATAAAACTAAAGTTGGAACATCATTAATTTGTGGTGATGGTGGTGGTGTATTAAATGCAGTATTAAATCCAGAAGCATCATTAATGAATACATTAGAAGCAACTGCTGGTGGTATTGTAATTGCTAAAGGTGGTAAATATATTGTTGATAAAGGCAGTAGTTATGTAAAATCTAGACCAGAATATCAAATATTGAAACAAGGATATAAAATTAATAAAAAAGTAAATAAGATTCAAGATTTTTCTTCAATAAAAAAAGAAGCAAATTCACTAAATTCACAAAAAAATCTTCAACAAATCAATATAAATTAAAACTAATGTAAACTGATCAATAGTAAATTAAAATATTAAAAAATTATTTAGGAATGAAAATAAAATTGATATTCAATTTAACTCATTCCTTTTTAAGTATTGAAATTCAAACAAAAAAACAATATAATAACACTTTGGAGTGGTGAAATATGAAAAGAAAATTAAGTTACAAAAAAATGCTAGCAACAGTTGGTGTATTAACTGTTGTATTACCAATGTCTTTAAGTATTGCATCATGTGCAATAAAAGAAAAACAAAAAAAATAATGATCAAAAAATAGTAAATGCAATTAATCAAACTAATTATTCACTTGATAATATTATAATTAATAGTACTATAGATGAATTAAAAACAAACATTAGTTCAGACTTTATTAAAAATTCATTAGATGAAATTAATCAAAAAAATTTTAATAATAATTTATTTTCATTAAATAAAATTATAAATGAAAAAAATGAAGAAATTAATAATAATGACTTTAAAAAAATAGGACTTATTAATGCAAAAATTAATTATAATTATGGAAAAATTAAAAATCAATTTGTTGATTTAAAAATCAGTGTAAAATATTCAGATAAACAAATTGTTGATGCTATTAATGAAACAAAATATACAAAAAAAGTTAATTTTCAAAGTTCAGTAATGGAATTAAATGATTCAATTAATGCTGAATTTATTAAAAATTCATTAATTTCTGAAATTAAAAATTCTTTTAAAAATAATTTATTTTCATTAAACAAAATTACTAATAATAAAGAAATTGATTTAAAAGATGAAGACTTCACAGTTAGTGGTTCTATTAATGCAAAAATTAATTATAATTATGATTCATTTAAAAATTTAACTACTAATCTAACAATTATCATAGGTGAAGGTCAAATTTCTAATAAATATGAATTAAATGATGGAAAAATAAATAAATTTCTTCAAATCTCAGATAGTATAATATTTGCTGCAACAGAAAACGGAAATATTTGAGAAATTGATTTAGAAACTAAAACCCATAAATTAAAATATGATTTTAAAAATAAAAATAATATTATTTTTGATATTAAAGCACTATCTGATACCGAATTAATATTAGCAACAGAAGACAAAATTTATCAGTATGATTTAATCAAAAATGAAATAACAGAAAAAATTAATTTGAAAGATGGTAAAATTTTTTCTTTATCAATAGAAGATTTAAATAACAAAATATATGCTACAACTGATAATAATAATGTTTATGAACTTGATTCAAGTTTTAGTCAAGTAAAAAACAAATATGAATTAAATGCTTCAGTATATTCATCATTAATAGTTGACAAAAAACTATTTGCTGGAACGATTACAAATGTATGAGAATTAGATATTGAATAATTTTTATATAGTAAATAAAAAACACATACTTAAGAAGGTGCGTAACATATATTACGCACCTTCTTTTCGTTTTATTTTTTTAGATTTATATCACTTATTATATCTTAATATATGATTTTTTTGTTTTTTTTCTTAATACTAATAATAAAATAATACTCGTTAAAAAAATACCAATAACAGCACCAGCGATTGAAATAATAAAACGTATTAAAATTTGTTGAGGAGTTAAAAAGTATCCTGACAAATAAAATAATGATAAAACAAAAGCAAATGGAATACTATATGTAAATTGATCTAATTGATGTAATTTTAACTTATATGTAATAAAGGTTATAATAAAAGTAAATATAATTAAACTTAAACTAGAAAGTACCATTATTCAAAAAGGCAATTTAAAAGTAAAAGTAAAATCAGTACTAGTAGTAAAAAAAAGAAAAATTCCTGGAATTAATACTTGTATTATTAAATAACCAACACTTAGAAAAAACTTAGTTCTTGGAAATGTATTTTCACTATTATTTTCAAAATTAACTTCTTGGTTTTTATTTTCCATACTTATCCTCTTCTATAATATAATTCTTTACAATTTTAACATGCTTTTATCAATAATTAAATAACATTTATATTTATTAAATAACACTTATTTTAATACAAAAATTTAAAATAAAAATAGTTTTCCACAATTTAATGAAATTAAAAATTACCTATCCTATAAATTAATTGATTTTTTTGATTTAATTTTTGTTTTATTTTGTAAATCGTATTAAAATTTATTGCGTGTTTTTGTGCTTCTTCTAAATCTTGTTTTTGTACTTTTTTCTTTTCATCAAATTTTTTTGCTGCTGCTTTTCCTTTTATAATAGCTACATGACTACCTTTAACAACTGCATAAGTAACACCACCAGCAACAGCAGTTCCTGCAACAATAATACCAGCAGGTGGAGATACAAAAAAAGATGTAACCAAAATAGCACCAGCACCAATAATAGTACCTCTAACAGCACCTTCAGGAATACCTTCATAACCCCCCTTAACAAGTTCTTTAGTAGATGCAGAAATAATTTTTAATGTTTTTGCTGCTGTTGAATGTTTTGTTTTAAATTTTTTTCAGTATTTGTATTTTTTCTTAGTCATTTCTGGATGATAATTACTATCAACTAATATAAAATTAGTTTCATCTTTTTGTCTTTCATCTAAATCTGCAATTGCCTTTTCTACTTCTAATCAAGTCATTATTAACTTCTCCTTTTTTAAAAAAATAAAAAAACTCATTTACTTTTGAATAAGTAATGAATTTAAAACTTATATTAAGTTTTAAAAAAATAATATCATATTTTCTATATTTAGTATCGAAAATTTAATTATTTTTATCAATATTACATAAATTTTTATACTATCTATATGATTAAAATTTAATAAACTATATCTATAATGACTAGGCTTACTTCAATTAACCACTTACTTTTTAATTTTTATTCTTCTTAATATTGCTATAACTACTGGAATAGCAATAATAACTAATAAAAAAGTACTACCAATAATTATAATATTTCAATTATTAATTAAAGTTGTTGTCTTTGGTTTTATTTCTGCTAAAGCAAAAGGGTTATTTTTATATTAGTAGCTTCTTGTAAATACTGATTAAATTCAATACCAGATTGACTATTAGCAAAATTAGTAAAACCAGAAAACTTAGTTGATAAAGGATTAATATTATAAATATTTAAATATTGTCTTGAAGAATTATCAACTTTATCATTTACTATTCTTTGTAATAAATAAATAGTATGATCTTCAGATTGATATGTTTTTAATGGTTGATTTGAAATAGGTGTTACCTTTTCTTCTTGCGGAACAAGATTATCATCAACACGCTGATATGTTCATTTATCTTCACTAACATTAGCAGTAATAACAACTTCTGATTTAATTTGACTAAAAGCAATCATTTGTAAATTACTATTTTTTTCATCATTAATAAAATATTGATGAATTAATGAAGATTTATCTTCTTTTTCATTAATAACTTGAATGTCTGGCATAGAACTATTAATAGTAAGTGTTTCTTGTCTTAAAACAGTACTACCATCACTATCATTTCATTTAACATTATAATAGTGGGCTTATTTTTACTATAATCTTGGTTTAAAATAGCATAGTCAAAAGTTTTATTACTATTAGTTTTAACATTTTTTTTATTTCTCTGTTTTCATTATTAATAGAAATTTCTAATCCTGATTTTTTAAAAGGAGGATGCACATAAAAAACAAACATTTCATTACTAAAACTATCCTTAGTATTTGCAAATGGTCCAATTGGAAATATTTTAGCACGCGTTTCAAAATTAGATTTTTGAAAATTAGTAGTTGGTTGTAAATTATATGGAACTTCCATTAAAGTATTAATGTCACTTGCTTCATATATTGTTGCAAAAAGTCCTGCATCAATACTTTCTTTAATTGTTTGATGATATTGTAAAATTAAATTATTACTTTTTTCATTAAAAGTATGACCAAAAACACCTGCAGTAAGAAAACCTTCTGCATTTTTAAAATAACTACTATTATCATTAATAATATTTTTTAATTGACTATAACCTTGATCATTAATAATATCATTGGTTTCAATATTACTATGTGTTCAATCATTATTAATAATTTGATCATAACTATCAAAATTAACATTTAATGGTGTATTTTTAACATTATTATATAAATATTGTGAATCATTATTTCAAGATTTAAATACTATTAACTAAGTTACGATTTGATGACTTAACAGTAATATGAAAGCCGCTAACTTTACTATTACTAGTTTGATGATTTTTATTATTAAAACTAATACTTAATACTGAGGTTACTAATAAACTGCTAGCACTAAGTAATAAAATTAATTTTTGTTTAAATTGTTTCATAATATTTCCTTATAAATTTAATATTTAAAAGTTATTAAATTACTATTATTTATTTTTATCTAGCAATTATGTAATTAGTATATCAATTCTTTTAAAAATATGATATATATTATTTACATGAGAAATATATATTTAAGATCTAAAATACCTACAAGATCTATCACAAATATTAATATTATATTAAGTTTCTTTAATTGAAAATACTTATCCCTAAGTCAATTAAATATAAAATTAGCAGTTACTACTTGAAACTGCTAATTTTATTTGTTAGTATATTAATATGATTAGCAATCAAGTAATTATACTGCTAAAAAGAGGAGTGACATTATGCAATTAAATGAAATCCCTAACTATAGTAATGATCCTAAAATTCTTGATAAATTCGCTCGTAATCTAATTGTACAAGCTAAAACAGGAAAAATGGATCCTATTATTGGACGTGATGAAGATATTCGTAAAGTAGAAGAAATACTCTCACGAAAAACTAAAAACAACCCCGTCTTAATCGGTTTACCTGGTATTGGTAAAACTGCTATTATTGAAGGTTTAGCCCAACGTATTGTTCGTGGTGATGTTCCTAGTAACTTAAAAGATAAAATTATTTATGAACTAGATATGGGAGCACTAATTGCTGGCGCTAAATTCCAAGGTGAGTTTGAAGAACGATTAAAAGCGATTATTAACCAAATTAAAAATTCTAATGGAAAAATTATTTTATTTATTGATGAACTACATTTAATTGTTGGTGCTGGTAGAACACAAGGTTCAATGGATGCTTCTAATTTACTAAAACCAATGTTAGCGCGTGGTGAGCTACGTTGTATTGGTGCCACAACGCTTGACGAATATCGTCAATACATTGAAAAAGATGCAGCCCTTGAACGAAGATTTCGTAAGATGATTATTAAAGAACCAACAACAGAAGATACAACTGCTATCTTACGTGGTTTAAAAGAACGTTTTGAAGCTTATCATGGTGTAAAAATTCATGATAGTGCATTACGAGAAGCTGTTTATCTATCTAATAAATATATTAATGATCGTTACTTACCTGATAAAGCAATTGACTTAATTGATGAAGCTTGTGCTAGTATTAAAACTGAAATTGCTTCGGTTCCTAGTGATTTAGATGATATAAGAAGAAAAGTCTTACAATTAAAAATTGAACAAGCAGCCTTAAGCAAAGAAAAAGATGAAAACTCGCAAACAAGACTAATTGAAGTCGATAAACAATTAAAAACTAAAAAAAATACTTTACAACAATTAGAAGATAAATGAATCAAAGAAAAGTCAGCATTAGACCATATTACTAGTTTAAAAAATAAATTAGAAAATGCTAAATCAGAACTAGAATTGTATCAATTATCAGGTAATTTTACAAAAGCTGGTGAACTACAATATAGTATTATTCCCAACTTAGAAAAAGAACTTAAAGATAGTGAAAATATAAAAAAAGATAATCCTTTACTACGCGAAGATGTTACTAGTGAAGATATTGCAAAAGTTGTTGCAAAATGAACCGGCATTCCTGTTACTCGTTTATTAGCAACCGAAAAAGAAAAATTAATAAAATTACCCTTAACTTTAAATACAAGAATTAAAGGTCAAAGTAATGCCCTACAGTTGGTAAGTGATGCTTTAATTAGAGCTCGTGCTGGTATTAAAGGTCCCAATCGTCCAATTGGTTCATTTATTTTCTTGGGTCCAACCGGTGTTGGAAAAACTGAAGTTGCCAGAACCTTAGCTGATATTTTATTTGATAGCGAAAAAAATATGGTTCGTATTGATATGTCAGAATTTATGGAAAAACACGCAGTTAGCAAATTACTAGGTTCACCTCCTGGCTATGTTGGTTATGAAAATGGTGGACAATTAACCGAAAAAGTAAGAAGAAATCCTTACAGTATCATTCTTTTTGATGAAATCGAAAAAGCCCATCCTGAAGTATTAAATATTTTATTACAAATTCTTGATGAAGGTAGAATTACAGACAGTCACGGTCTCTTAATTGACTTTAAAAACACAATAATTATTATGACTTCAAATCTTGGTTCACAAGAACTATTAAGTGGTAAAGATAACAGCAAAGAACAAGCATTAAATATCTTAAAAAAATCATTTCGACCAGAATTTATTAATCGAATTGATGAAATTATTATCTTCAATCCATTAAGTAAAAAAGTAATAACAGAAATTATTATTAAAGAATTAGATACTTTATTATTACGATTAAGACAAGAAAAAAATTTACAATTATCTTATGAATCAGAAGTAGTTAATAAAATACTAAAAGATGCTTATGATGAAGAATATGGCGCACGACCGATTAAACGCTATATTCAACACTATATTGAAACTATTATCGCACAAGCTATTATTAAAGAAGAACTAATACCCCACAAACGAATGGTAATTACTATCAATAAAGATAATATGTTTATTCTCAGTAAAAAAATAAAATTCAATTAAGTCTTGATATTATTACACTCTCAGTTATAATTATATAAGTATTGGCATTCAATGTTAATGAATGCTAAAAAAGGTGGTGAACAATGTTAAGTAACAGACAATCACAAATTTTAAAAATCATTGTTGAAAAATATATTAAAACAGGATTACCAATTGGTAGCAAAACTATTTTAGAAAATAATAACAATATTAATTTTTCTAGTGCTACTATTCGTAATGAATGTGTTGAATTAGAAACATTAGGATTATTAGAAAAAGCACATAGTTCTAGTGGTCGTATTCCTTCAACAAAAGGTTATCGCTATTATGTTGATAATTTAATGAATATGGGTGAACACCAAGAACTAGAAATCTTGAAGAAAAAAATAGCAGAAGTATTTAATAACCGTAACTTAGTAATTACCGAAGTATTAAATAAAACTAGTAGTATTTTAAGTGAAATGACTAATTTGATTAGTATTGTTACTGGTCCTAATCTTAATGAAGATACTTTAAAGAAAATTGAATTAATACCGATTAGTAATGATAATGCTTTAACAATTTGTATTACTAGTAATGGTCATGTTCAAAACAAAATGTTTAATATTCAAGAAACATCATTAACCGATTTATCAATTGCTATTGATATTTTTAATACCAGATTAATTGGTACTAAAATTAGTGAAATTAGTGAGAAAGTAAATTTATTAAAACCAATTCTTGAACAACAAGTACAAAAATCAGAATATATTATTCAAGGATTTGTTAACACTTTAATTAATTTCTCACGACCACTATCAACAACACATGGTGTTCAATATATGTTAGAAAATCCTGAATTTAATGATATTAATAAGGTTAAAACAATTATTAAATTCATTGAATCACAATCACCATGAATGTATTTTGATGAATTAAATAATAATCAACTAGAAATTAAAATTGGTGAAGAACTGGGCAATGAAAATAACGATATGGCAATGATTACTACTACTTTTAAAGTTCATGATGGTGAACAAGGACAAATTGCAATTGTTGGACCAAAACGTTTAGAATATGAAAAACTAACCAAAATTCTAAATTGGATTAATCAAACATTGATTAAAAACTTTAAATAGAAATGAGATGATAAAATGACAAAAGCTAAAAAAGATAACATTGATAACGTATCAGCAACAGAAACTAAAGATACAACTATTTCAACTCCTGTTACTGAAACACCAGTAAGTGTCGAAGAAGAAAAAATATCATTAAATAAAGAAATCGAATTAGAAACAAAAATTAAAGAATTAACAACAGAACTTAATAAAATTAATTCACAGCAAAAGCAATTAATGCTAGCTACTAGATTAAATACGATTAAAGAATTAGAAATTCAAAATAAAGAACACATTAAATATGCTAACCAAAAAATTATTAAAGATTTAGTTCATACTTTATTAAATTTCCAACGAGCACTAAACTTTAAAACTGATAATGCAGCAGTTCAAAATTTCCTAGTTGGTTTTAAATTTATCTATGAAGAATTAATTAAAGCACTTGGTAAAGAAGGTTTAAAAGAAATTACTGCTAAAGTTGGAGATCAATTTAATTCTCACCAACATGAGGCAGTAGAAATTATTAATGATAATACAAACAATGCTTATCAAAATGTAAAAAATAATACTATTGTTGAAGTTATAGCTAATGGTTATGAATTGTATAATCGTGTCATTAGCACTACTAAAGTTAAAGTTTTTCAAACTAAAGAAGAAAAAACAGAAACAAAGAAAAATTAAGGAGTGAAAATATTATGTCTACAAATAAAACAACAAATAAAGAAATCATTTTAGGAATCGATCTAGGAACAACTAATTCATGTGTTGCCGTAATGGAAGGTGATAAGCCAAAAGTTATTGAAAATACCGAAGGTGGAAGAACAACACCATCAGTTGTTGCTTACAAAGATGGTCAAATTATAGTTGGTGAAGTTGCTAAACGTCAAGCTATTACTGATCCAGATAATACTGTTAGTTCAATTAAAAGAATTATGGGAACTAAAGAAACAGTTAAAGCCGCTACTAAAACACGTAAACCAGAAGAAGTGTCTGCAGAAATTTTACGTACTATTAAAACCTTTGCTGAATCAAAACTAGGTAAAAAAATATCAAAAGCAGTTATTACTGTTCCTGCTTACTTTAACAATGAACAACGTGAAGCTACTAAAAATGCAGGAATTATTGCGGGATTAAAAGTAGAAAGAATTATTAACGAACCAACTGCTGCTGCCATTGCTTATGGTTTAGATAAACAAGATAAAGATCACAAAATTTTAGTATTTGACTTAGGTGGTGGAACATTTGACGTTTCAGTTCTAGAATTAGCGGGTGGAACATTTGAAGTATTATCAACTAGTGGTGATAACAAACTTGGTGGTGATGACTTTGATGACTTAATTGTTCAACATTTAGTTAGTGAATTCAAAAAAAGTAATGGTGTTGACTTATCAAAAGATAAAATGGCAATGCAACGTTTAAAAGATGCTGCTGAAAAAGCGAAAAAAGACTTATCAGGAGTAGTACAAGCTGATATTTCATTACCGTTTATTTCAATGAATGCCTCAGGTCCATTACATTTAAATGAAAAATTAACACGTGCCAAATTTAATGAACTAACAAAATCACTAGTTGAAAGAACTATTGCTCCTGTTCGTGATGCCTTAAAAGAAGCTAAATTAAGCAAAAATGAAATTGATGAAGTTATTTTAGTTGGTGGTTCAACAAGAATCCCAGCTGTGCAAGAAGTTATTAAAAACGAAATTGGTAAAGAACCACATCGTGGTGTTAACCCTGATGAAGTAGTAGCTTTAGGTGCTGCTATTCAAGGAGGAGTATTATCGGGTGATGTTACTGACGTTTTACTATTAGATGTAACTCCTTTATCATTAGGTATTGAAACTTTAGGAGGAGTAATGACACCATTAATTTCTCGTAATACTACTGTTCCTACTAAAAAGTCACAAGTATTTTCAACTGCCGAAGACAATCAACCCGCTGTTGATATTAGTGTTTTACAAGGAGAACGTCCACTAGCTAAAGATAATCATTCACTAGGTCGTTTCCAATTAAGTGGTATCGAACCAGCACCAAGAGGTATTCCACAAATTGAAGTTACTTTTGATATAGATGTTAATGGTATTGTATCTGTTAGTGCTAAAGATCTAAAAACTAATAAAGAACAAAAAATTACTATCAGCAATAGTGGTACTTTAAGTAAAGACGAAATTGAAAAAATGGTACAAGATGCTGAAAAGAATCGTGAAAACGATGAAAAACATAAAGAAGAAATTGAATTATCTAATCAAGCACAAGCCTATATTTATGATATTGATAAAATGACTGCTGAAGTTACTAAATCAGCAAAAGAAGGTGAAGCAGAAAATCCACAAATTGCTGAAATGAAAAAACTACGTGATGACTTACAAAAATCACTAGATGAAAAAAAATATGATGATTTAAAAGAAAAACTAGAACAATTAAAACAAGCGTTTGCTGCTGCACAACAATTTATGAACCAACAAAAACAAGAACCAACAGATCATATTAAAAAAGATGATAATAAAAGTGATGATGTTATTGATGTTGACGCAACAACTAAATAAAATAATTAGAGGTGGACAAAATGGCAAGTAAAAAACGTGATTATTATGAAATTCTAGGAGTTTCACGTAATGCTACTCCAGATGAAATTAAGAAAGCGTTTCGTACGCTTGCAAAAAAATATCATCCTGATTCACCAAGTGGTGGTGATGAAGCTCGATTTAAAGAAATAAGCGAAGCTTATCAAGTTTTATCTGATACTAATGAAAGAGCAAAATATGATCAATTTGGTCATGATATGCCTGGAGTTGGCAGTTCTTCTGGTTTCGGTGGTTTCGGTGACTTTAGTTCAGCATTTGGTGACTTATTTGGTGACTTATTTGGTGGTAATAGAAGACAACAACAACAACGCTATAATGGTAAAACACCAGGTGATAATATCCTAACAAAAGTTGAAATTAGTTATCGTGATGTATTCTTTGGCAAAAAAATGACCATTAGTATTAACATTGATGTTGCTTGTAAGGATTGTAAAGAAACTGGTGCTAGAACTCCTAATGATATTAGTACATGTGATAAATGTAAAGGTAAAGGAGTTCTTGAATATGTTCAACAATCACCATTAGGTATGTTTAGACATCAAGGTGTTTGCAACCAATGTCAAGGACTTGGTAAAATTATTCGTCAAAAATGTTTAAAATGCAAAGGACATCGCTATTATATTGAAAATCAAAAATTAGAATTTGATATTCCTCGCAGTATTTTTGATGGTCAACAAATTAGAATTAAAGGTAAAGGTAAAATTGGTCATAATGGTGGCACTCAAGGCGATTTATTTGTTGGTATTAATATTAAGCGACACGCTTTCTTAGATCGTCAAGGTAGTGATATGTATATTAAATTACCAGTATCTTACTTAGATATTATTTTGGGAAATATTATTATGATTCCTACCTTTGAAGGAATAATTAAACATAAATTACCATTAGGACTACAATACGGTGACAAAATTACTTTAAAAAATCAAGGATTCTATTACCCTAATAGTAGTAAACGTGGTGATTTACATGTTATTCTTGATATACAAATGCCTAATAAAGTTACTAAAACAGAGCAAGAAAAATTATGAAATATTAATAACGAAACTAAATTTGATCCAAATGAAGATTTTGTTAATAGTGCAATAAAAAGAATTTAATAAATTAATTGGACCTTTTTTACCAATATAACACATTACACAACTAGTTTCATTTAAATATTTGAATAATCTTCATTAGAGTGGAACCTTTGTCATTGTTTTACTTCTCATATTGGTATGTCGGTAATATTAATTACTACAACATTAAAATACAACGGACTTAATAATCATAATAAATGATATAAATAATTTATATCACTATTAATATTTTTAAATAATAAATCACAAATAAACAATGCTGTCATCATATATCAAAACCCAATTTCTGCTAAATAATTAGGGTGACGACAATCTTTTCATAAACCATAATTAATAAAAAATAAATCATGTTTTTTCTTTAAGGAAAATCTAAACTTTTGTCAATCTGCAATTGTCTCAATAACTAAAAATAAAATAGCAAGCATAATAAAAATAAGTAAGTAATTATTAAATGTTACTATTAAAATAAACAATATCAAGACTTAATGCAAAAACCGTAGGAATACTAATCATAAAAACTGAAATTCCTTGTAAAATTGAAAAAATACTAAATTTTCAAAAATTAATAATAATTTTATCAAACCGATATTCAACCTTATGTTTAATAATTTTTAATAATAAAAAACTACTTAATCTTAGAACTCAAATATTATAAAGAACAAACAACGAAATTTGGACAGGACTAAAATTTTGCTTTCAAGCAACGATAATCACACTTAAACAAATAAAACTTAAACAATAAATAATTTCAGTTAAAATAGCAGTTTTAAAAATAAAAGCTATCATAAAGAAAATAAAATTAATAGTTAATGATATTAAAAATATTCAAAGTATAATATAAAAATCCATAATAAATACCCCTTAAATTATATTAAATATATTTCAATTATAACAACTAATGAAATAAGTTTAATAACTTAGATTTAAATTTTAATTTTGTACAAAAATATAATTAAATTATATATTTAAAATATATAATTTAATTATAAACTTACATAATATAAGTTTATAATTAACTTTAGTTTTAAAGTAATTGAATTTTTAATTTTAAAATAAAGGAGAATTAAAATTATGCCATCAATAACTGAAATAGTTAATATATATTACACACAAGATTTGTTAAAAGAAAGAGAAAAAAATAAAAATATTAAAAAAGAAAAAGTACCTGACAAATTAGATGTTAATAAAATAAATTCTAATGATACACAAAATAAACAAACATTAACAAACAAAGATAATAATTATTGCAGTATTTCATAATTTGTTATTAATACAAATATACAAAAATAGTTAATTGCATTTATTTTTAAAAACACTAAAATGTAGTTAACTTCTTAAATTTAAGAAGTTATTGGAAAAACAAAAAGGGGGTTTTCATTATGAAAACATTAATAAAAACATTAAGTATTTTAACACTTGCAACAACCACAGGAAATTTAACGGGTTTCTTAAACTCAACTATACAAAAAAATAATATTACAACTAACTATATTCAAAGTAAAACTCAACAAGATACAATTTATATTGACAAAGATGGCAAACAAATAACAACTAGTGAAAGAGACTTATCAAAGATAAATAGTAAAGAAATTATTCAAATTGGATTTTTTAAAAATATATTAGGAGAAATTCAAGTTGTTAGAATGCCAAGAACAATTGAAAAAGTACCTGACAAATTGCCACCAGAAATAACATCTTTAAAAAATATGTTTACAGGTACAACCTTATTCAATCAAGACCTTTCAACATGAGATACTTCCAATATAACAAATATGAATTTTACATTTAATGGAGCCACTTCATTTAATAGCAATATTACTAATTGAAATGTTTCTAATGTAAAAAGTACTTTTGTTATGTTTGCAAATGCAACCTCATTCAATCAAGACCTTTCAACATGAAATGTATCTAATATAAACCGTTTTAGTCTTATGTTTTATGGTGCAACCTCATTCAATCAAAACCTTTCAAACTGAAATACTTCTAATGCAGTATATATGAATTTTATGTTTTATGGTGCTAAATTATTCGATCAAGACCTTTCAACATGAAATGTAAAAAAAGTAAGAGAACATAGTAACTTTGCAAATTATTCAGGAATTACTAATCCTAATAAATTACCAAAATTTAAAAATAATATTATAACAATATATTAATTAATATATTACTAATTTTTCTTTCCTTTTATATTAATACTTAAAGTGTTAAAATTAAGATGGATAGAAAATATTTCCTAGTTTTGGATTAATATTATCATTCCTAAAATTTATAGAAACTATTATTAATCCAAAATATCCTTTTAATTTATCACATATATAAAGAAGATGTTTAAAATGAAAAATTTAATTACTGCCCTAAGTGTTTTAACACTTGGTACAACTGTAGGAAATTTAAGTAGTAACTTAAAGACTAATCAAAAAACAGAAGCTGTTAATACTATTTTAAACCAAGATATAAAAAAAGTAAGTAATGTTGATTTATCTAATATTACTGCTGAAAATAACGTTTGAAAATATCTAACAAAAAATAACGTAGCAACATATGCAGGTGGCGAAAACTATTATCAATATTATTTTGCTTACCATGTTATTGGATTAAATCATGATACATTACATAAATTAAATAATGCGATTGGTTCGGGAATAGGAGCAGTCTCTGCTGTCCTAGGTGTTGCCTTACCAGCATTAGCTCCAATAATTGGTGCAGTTGCAGCAATATTAATTGCACAATGATACATATGACAAATTACTGACTATATAATGGTAATGGAGTTGTTATTGATATGATTGGTTTAACACCAACATGAATCGTTAATGTTTCATCACAATAAAAAATAATAATACTTAAATTTATTAAAAACAGACCCGTGAAATAGGTCTGTTTTTAAAATTTCTTTAAATCTTTTCTATAACGTGTTATTAAATTACCAATAGCCGATTTATCTGATGCAATTAGGTTTATATACTGACTTTTTACTATTAAATTATCATCGTATTGACTTAAATGACACTGTATTACTCAATATAATCTTTTATAATACATTCTACTTTCACCAATTTTTAAATAATAATCAACAGCATTTTTATTTTTCATTATTTTAATTTCTTCATTAGAAAAAGATATTGTTGATTTTAATGAAGAATTTGTTATTTTATTAACTTTGATTTCATTTTGAATATATTTTAAAAGATTAATGATTCTTTTTTTACTTTTTTCTTCAAAATTTATACAATAATACAAATCAAATAAATTATATAAAATATCTACTAATATATTTTTTTCAAATACAATACTATCTACTTTACTTTTTATTAACTCAAAAAGATTATTTTCATTTTGTGAATTAAGTATATAATGAATTAATAAATTAAAAGTGCAAGTAATTTTAGTATTAAATTGATACATATATGTAACTCCTGTACCAATTGATGGACTTTCAATATTTAATGATTTTATAACTAAATCATTGAAATAATTATCAATATTATCTATTTTTATTTTTGAAAAAAATATCTCTTCAAAATCTTTATATGCCGAATAAAAATTATTATGATTATATAACATATATATGATTCAAATAACATGTGTATAATCATCTAATAAAATAATTTTGGTAATATCTCATTTATTTTTTTTAAGAAAAAGATAATTTTCAATATAATTTGCAATAAATTTAATATTAAAATATGATTCTTTTTTTAAAACATTTGGATCAATGAATAAAGAAACTAAACGAAAAAATATATATTCCCTATTTCATGTTCCTTTTGAATAATATTTAATTATTTTATATAACTGGTTATAACTAATTATCATTTTATCTTTGATTTCTAAATAAAACTTATCAAATATATCTATTTTTCTATTATTCAAACAGTGAATATAAAAATTACAGATTTTAGTTTGAAAACTATTTAAAGGATCATCAATAAATAAAAAATAAAATTTTTTCATATTAGAATCAAAACATTTTAAAATTAAACTTTTTATCTTTTCCAATTCTTTTTCATAATTTTCTTTAGAAAAATTAATATTTTCAAAATAAATTAAATGTTGATTTAATTCTTTTCTTTTATCTAAATACTTAAAATAATTTAAAATATAATCTGTCTTAATTTTTAAAATATTATCTTGTTTTTTTGAATTTCTTATTTTTTTAAAGTTATTAATTAATTCAGTTTTATTATTATCTATTTCTATTACTGAAATTAAACTTTTTAAGGAACCATTTTCATTTGACATTTCATCTAATAAATAATTTTTAATATATTCACTTTTTTGTTTTATTGAAAATGAGATAAAATTACTTTCTTTTGTACCAATCTGATTATAATCTGTTCAAGTTCTAACTATTGCTCCAACATTTTCATTAACATCATCATCTCAATAATGTTTACTAGGAACTAATTTTAATTTTTCTTCATCTTCTTTATTTTTTTTGTTTATTGCATCATCAAACTCTTTAAAAGTATAATTAAAAATAACTTCTTTTCAAATATGTTCATATATTTTTTTAAAATATGGTATTCTGTATTTTAAATATTCTTCTTGCTTTTCAATTGGAAAATTTAATTTAATATACTCATAATCAATTAAAATAATTTTTTCAAATTCTATTGTATCTAAAAAAGATGCTCCTAAAAATACAAAATCATCACCTAATCTAAATATTGCATAATCACTTTCAACATTTAACAAAAAGTTTTTATTATTTAACAGCTTAAAAAAAGTATCTGAATTTGGATTATTTTTTAAATCTATTGCAAATGCTATTAAAAATAATTTATACATAAGAGGACTATATGGCAAATAGTCATTTCAATCTAAATTTAATAAATTATTTTTTATTAAATTAATTTCATTATCTTTTCAACTTAAATATATATAATATAAATTAATTATTATAAAGTTATTTTTTAATGGTCATTTTCTAAAATTTTTATTTCATTTTTTTACAAATAAGTTATTTTCTTCTTCTTTAATTCAATAATTTAAATAATTATTAATTTTTAAAAAATCACCAGATAAAATATATTCTTTCAAATTTTTAATATCAATATTTTTATTTTTAATTTCAAAATATATAAAATCATTACTTCTTTTAAATTCTAAATTTTCTTTAATACTTAATAAAATAATAGCATTTCTATCATCATATATCACATCTGTTCTTAGTTCACAAAGTAATAAATAAGTATATATTTTATAAAAATTGTTTAAAGAAGTATTACTTTTGTTTTCTTTGAAAATACAATAAGAAATATAACAACAATATAGTAAAGAAGTATTTGAATATTCTTTAACTGTAGAAGAAAAAATATTTTCAGCAAGTTTTATTTTAGAAATTACATTTTTAATTTTTAATTCAATTTCATTAAATTCCCTAAGATAATATAATTCATTTATATATAACATAAAATTAGTATTTTTATCATCACTTATAACATCAAACATTTTAAACAAATTCTCCTAACCATTTTCTAATTTCTTTATCATTAATCCTTCATTTAAGTAATTTTATATATAACTTAGATTTCCCTAAAAACTGTACTATATCTTGTGAAAGAGAAATTTCTTTATTTTTATATAATCAGTCAAATAAATTATTTAAAATGCCATCAATATACTTTTCTTTATAAGTAATCTTAGAATTTAAAAGATCATATTTTTTTCCAAAAAAATCTATAATGAATAATAATTCTTGTTTATTTTCAAATTTAGTATTAATTTTGTCTGATTTAAAATACTCTTCAAAATTAAAGTTTTTTGATTCATTAATAACTTCATGATTAAAAACTAAATCTATTTCATTTAATAAATCATATATGTTTGCATATTCTTTAATATAATTTAAAAATTTTTTAATAACTTCAAATAAATTTATACATTCTTCACTATTAAAAATCTTACTAAATTCAATATACTTTATTCCATAAAGTTTAGAATCTAATGGTGGCTTCTTGTCACATTTAACGTATTTAGTGGACAATACCACTGGAACATTAACTTTACACTTATCACAACAATCACATTTATTTTTTTGTTTTTCATAGTCATTAAATAATACAACAAAATTTTCATTCTCTCATGTTTTAACTTTTGCTTTTTCTAAAATAAAAGTCGCCAAACTATTGGCTACAAACTGATCTTCAAAACTATAACCTAAAAAAATAAATGTATAATTTTGATTTACTGCATCTTCTATTATTTTTTTAAATGATTCTGTAAAATTTTCAATAATTCAATTCTCAATAAAACTTTTATAAGTATCTATAAATTCTATTTTTTTACCTTTTTTATTCAAATTATTAACTTTATGTTCACTTGTTTCATTTGATTTTTCATTAATTCCAGTTATTGAACAATGAATTGGATATACTTTATCATTTAATTCTTCAATACTATTAATTCAATTTTTTATATATTGTTTAGGATTTTCTAATTTATTTCAAGCAAAAATATTATCATAATTTGTAGTAATTATTTTATCAAAATTATTATTTATTAATTCTAAAATTTCTTTTTTTTCACTATCAATTTCCTTTTTTTCTATATCAAGTTTACTACTATATTCTTCTATAAAAAAAAGCACTTGCACTGTCTTTTTTCTCTTTTGTATCTAATAAACTTTTTAAATTATCCAAAACTTTTGAAAGATCAAAGTTATTTTAAACCATACTCTTCAAATTCTTAAGTTCTTTTTTATAATAACCATCTAAATCTTGAAATTCATTCTCTTTTTTTTCAATAATAGAAATTAATAATTCTTTTCATAAAGGAAAACCAAAATTTGCAGAAAAACCTGCTCCTAAAAATAATATTGTTTTCTTTTCAATTATTTTTGAACTAATAAACTTAATGTTTTCTTCTACATTTTTGTCTAAATAATCTTTTGAATCTGCCATTTAATTTTGCATCTTTCTATTATAGATTAATTTAAATTTAACATAAAAAAGTAGTTATTACTACCTTTTTAATTAAACAACATAATTAACATTTTTCGCTGATTTATCGCTTTCAATAATTTTTTTAGCATCTGCTAATTTAATGGCTACCATTTTCGTAATTCCTTGATTTTGCATAGTTGTACCATATAATACATCACAATTTTCCATTGTACCTGGACGATGAGTAACAATAATAAATTGCGTATATTGTGAAAAACTACGAACATATCTAGCAAAACGTTCTAAATTAGCTGGATCCAATGGCGCTTCAACCTCATCTAATATTGTCAATGGCAATGGCTTGACTTTTAAAATAGCAAATAATACCGCTAATGCAACTAATGATTTTTCACCACCTGATAATAAGTTTAAATTACTAATTCTTTTACCAGGAGGATTAGCAAGCACTTCCACACCTGTATTTAAAATATCATCAGGTGATGTATATCGTAAACTACAAGCTCCTCCACCAAATAAAGTTTGAAATGTTTCGGGCAATACCATATTAATAGCTTTGATTGTTTCATCAAATTGCGTTACCATAACATTATCCATTTCATCAATGGCTGTTAACAACGATTGTGATGCTAATTGCAATTCATCATGTTTAGTTTTTAAACGTAAATAACGTTCATTTTCATTTTCAAATTCTTCAATAGCATTAATATTTACAAATCCTAAATCTTCAATCTCACTACGTAATTGTTGTACCAAATTACGTGCTTGTTGTTCATCTGCTAATGGTTCACTATAATGTTCTCTAGCATATTCATAAGTTAAATTATAAGTTTCAACTAAACGTCTTAAATGTTGTTCTACTTTTGACTCCATTTTTACTTGCTCAAGTTTTTGATTATTTAATTTATCACTAGTCATAAAATGTTCTTGATTTAAACTATATAATTCATTTTCTAAAGTTTGCATTTGTTCTAATAATTGATGTTTCTGTTTACGAATTAATTGTAATTGACTTTTTATTGTCGCTTGATCATATTTAGAATTTTCATATTGAATAAAAATATCATTTAATTGATTTGTAGTATCAATATCTAATTTTTTACCAGTCAATGTTTGATATTGAGTAGTTAATAATTGTGATTGATTAGTGATATCACTAATTTCACTAATCAATTTATTTATTGTTAAAGTAATTGTCAACTTTTGACCTTGATAATTATTTAATTCGCTTTCAATACTTGTTCTTTGGACATTTATATTAACTAATTGTTGTTCTAATGATTTAATTTCTTCTTTTAATTCAGAAACTATTAACTTTTCTTTAAAAACATTAATACTATTTTGATGTTGATAACCTCCAACAATAGCACCTCCAGCTTTAATTAATTGACCATCTAAAGTTACACATTGATATTTAGCAGCAATTAATTGTGAAATAACTCTTGCGCTTTCTAAGTCTTCACAAATAATAGTACGACCTAAAAGAAAATTAATAATTGGCTGAATTCTATTATCAACTGCTGTAACTAAATGATGAGCAAAACTTAAATAACCCGATTTGCTATTAACAATAATTTCATCTTCTTTAGTCGCTGTTCGAACTTGAATTGAATTTAAAGGTAAAAAAGTGGCAATTCCCGCTTTATTTTGTTTTAAAAATTCAACAGCCTTGGTTGCATCTTTGTTAGTCGCCGTAACAATGTTTTTTAAAGTATTACCCAATACTTTAACAATCGCTTCACTATAAAGATCGGGTACCGAAATTAAATCACTCACTACTCCAATGATGCCATATAGTTTATCTTTATTATTTAAAATTGTTTGAACACCCAAATATTTTTGATTTTGTCGTTGTTGATAATTAATTACCGATTCTAATTGTGCTTTTTTTTCGCCTAAACCACGATGAATATTATTTTGTCCTAAAATTAAATCTTGATGTTGAACATTTAGTTCTTCAAATAAATTATTAATTTTATCAAAGTTTTCTTGTTCTTTTTTTTGTAAAAAAGTTTTTTGTTCAATAATAGTAAGCAAAGTTTCAATTTCATTTTTTAATTTTTCAACTTCTGTTTGATCTTTTATTTCATTTTGTTTTGTTTTCATTAATGATTTTTGTTGTTCTAAAACTTGCAATAAACTATTAACATTAGATAAATTCATTTCTAAACTATTAATGTTTTTATCTAAATCATAACTTTTATTTTTTAAAAATTTTAATTGTTGTTCATTCTTACTAATATTTAAATTAAGTTGTTGTTGTAAAATTTCATTATCATTTATACTGACTGTTGTAAGTTTTAATTGATTATGATATGTCTCCAAATCTTTAACAATAATAGTAATTTCATATTTTTTTAAATTATCACGTAATTCAACATAAGTTTTAGCTTTCTGTGCTTGTTTTGCTAATGGTTCAATTTTTCTACTTATTTCACTAATAATATCATTAACTCGAACTAAATTTTCATTAGTACGCTCTAATTTACGTAATGACTCTTCTTTCCTCTTTTTGTATTTTGAAACACCCGCAGCCTCTTCAAATAAAGTTCTTCTTTCTTCTGGTTTAGAATCAGCAAATTTTGAAACATTACCTTGACTAATAATTGCAAGTGAACCTTTAGCTAAACCTGTACCCATAATAATTTCTTGTACATCTTTTAAACGAACACGAGCTTTATTAATGTAATATTCATTTTCTGAACTATTACGAAAAGTTTTTCTAGTAATTTGTACTTCATTAAAATCAACTTTAAATATTTTATTAGTATTATCAAAAACTAAAGTAACTTGAGCACTATTTAATGGTTGTTTACCTTTAGCACCATTAAAAATTATATCTTCACTATTTTCACCACGTAATGATTTAACTGATTGTTCACCTAAAACTCAACGAATAGCATCATTAATATTAGACTTTCCAGAACCATTAGGACCAACAATACCTACAATATTAGTATCAAATTCTATTGTTAAAGGCTCTGCAAATGACTTAAAACCATATGCTTCAATTCTTTTTAAGAATGCCATCTTACCTCACCTATTTTAAAATATATACTTATATTTTACCATGAATCAGTTTAATATTTATTGTTAAGATTTAGCAGAAATATTACTTTATTCGCATTATTATTTGTTCTTTAATTGTTTTATAATAAAATTTATTAATTCACAAATAAAATAATGTAGTACTAATAATAGTACTAATAATTAATATTATAACTAAGATACTATTAATTCATAATGGAATTCCAATAATTGAATAATTAAAGTTGAGAATATTATAAGGATAAATAAAATTTTTAACATCATTTGTTTGTAAAATGCTGGCTCTAATATAAATATAAGTTAGATAAATAATTGGATAAATAACTACTAATATAAATTGTTTTTTAATATTGATATTAAATTTATTTTTTTTAAAAGTTAAAATTAAAAAAGTAATCATCAATATTGGTGATACTAAATGATCTAAAAAGGAACAAAATAAAGATAAATTATTCAATTTTCAAAATCAATTAAGTTCTAAATCTAACTTTGAAACACTATCAATAAATATCCCCACTCAAAAAATAAGGACAGTAATAGTTATGTATATTGTTAAATTAATTTGACTATAAATATTAGTGAATCTATTTGTCTGCTCTTTTTGATGATAAATTAAAGAAAATAAAAATCAAATATTAACAATAAATATTGTTTGAGAAGACCAAAATGATAACATTATATCAAAGTTTTGTAATACTATAGAATTATAAAAATTATCTTTATTAGTACTATTAACATATCAAAATTCAGTAAATACAGAAAAGATGATAGTCAATATTGATAAAATAAAAATGAATATACAACTTAATAATTTATATAAAAATCTTCAATCTTTAATTTTTTGCTTATATAATAAAAACACAAATTATTCCTCTTCGAAAAACAAAATCATATTTAATAAATATAATAATAACAATTTTTTTGCTAATTTAACAAAAAATAAGTATTAATTAAATTTTGACATGAATATTTTAATAAGAAGCAAGCGAAGTTGAAGATAAATTTCTACTAGAATCACTTTCTTTACTTTGTTCGAATTCAACAAAATTGTTTTCTAAAATTGGTAAAAATTCTAAATCACATTGCTCCTTTATACCATTAAAACTCATAATTGGACTATTTTTTTAGGTAGCACATTTTTTAATTGTGTCTCTAGTTGTGCAATTTTTTCTTCTTTTTCTTCAAGAATTTTTTTTAAATGTTCTATTTCAGTATCTTTTTTTTCAAAATCAGATTTAAAAGCAGTAGTTATTGCTTCAACTGCATCTCAATCTTCATCTTTGCTTTCTTCTCATTCTTTTTCAATTTCTGCTTTAATTTTTGGAATTGAATCTTCTATATATGTATCAATATATTTAATAATCATTTCAAATAATAAAGAACTTTCATCTTTAGTTCCTACATTTTCATTATTATCAATTGTCTTTCAACTATCAATAACTTTTAATCTTTCAATAGGAAAAAATTCTTTTAATGATGTTACAAGTGACTGATATTGTTCTTCAATTTTTTGAAATATTTCATTAAGTTTTGCTTGAAAAAATTCTTTTTGTTTATTATTTGTTAATTGAGGATGTCAATATCGAGTGAAAATTTCCCAAAAATATTTATAAAAAAATAAATTATTTTGGAAAGTTACAGTGTTAAATAAATATAAACACGAATTCCAAATAAACGTTAAAAATTTAGCTTTAAATTTTGATTTGCGAACTTTTTTTTGTATAATTTAATTAAGTTTAATATAAGTTTTTAACTCATTGCTTTAATTTCAAAGTAAATGAGTTTTTATTTTGAAAGGATGAAAAAATGAATAAAAATTTACAAGAAGAATATAAATGAATTAATAGAGAATTGAAAAAAATAATTATTAATAAAAATCAATTTACTCCAGAAATTATTAGTAATAGAGTTAATTTAGCTCAAACTACTATTGTTGATATTAATGAAAATTTAAAAAAACAAAAGATTAGCAAATTTAAAAAAATTAGTTATTCAATATTGAAAATATTTACTTTTGGAAAAATTGATAAAAATAAAATAATTAAAGAAAAAAATGATTTTTTTATAAAAATATCAAAAGAACTTTTTGGAAATATTAAAAAAGTAAAAGAATTATATATAAGAAAATCAAATAGTGAAATAAATATAGATGTTAATAAAATTAATAATGTAACTTTAAATAATTTATTAATAAATCCGACTAAATCAAACTTACCACAAATGTAAAAACGAGAGATTGCAATTACAATTTCTTTTATATTTAAAATCAATTTTAGAACACCAAATTTGCTCATACGCAAACGTTTTAAAATTTTATATGGTTTAGTATTTATAAAATTAAATATCTTATAAAATAGATTTTTAATTTTAATTAAGAATTATTGATATCCATATCTTCAAGGATGATTTTTATTGGGTATATAAACTTTTTTAGTTTTTATTAAATTTTCTTTTATAATTGGTTTTTGTGCTATTTCTTTTAGTTCATACATTTGATTATTGTAACTAAGATATAATTCATTAATAAATGATTTAAGTACAATTACATCAGTTCTAGGTTGTATGTATTGAACTTTGTTATTTTTATAAGGAAAATACTTTTTACCATAATATGTTATGGTTGAACCACTATCTGTTTTTCTTTTAGAAAATCTTGAAAGATAAATATTGATTTCTTCCTGTGTAGGAGCTTTAACCATAGCAGATTTAGTATCATCAATAGGAAAGACAAATTGTTTATTAAAAGTACTTATGTATGTTTTAAGAAATTTGTTAGCTTCTTCTAAATTTCTAATTTTATTAAGTCGTAATTCACTAATTAAACGACTTTGAAGTGTTCCAAATAAGCGTTCAACGCGACCTTTAGCTTGCGGAATTGAAGTTCTGATTATTTCAACACCTAAATCATTACAGGACTTTTGAAATTGAGTATAAGTGTCATTTTCTGTATTTATTTTTCCTGCATCAACTTTTTTCTTATATCCAAAAACTGTTCTATTATCGGTATAAAATGTTTTTGGTATGCCATAATTAGTTAAAATTTGATAAAAAATATTATAATAACCATCTAATGTTTCTTGATGATCAAATCATAGTCCAACAATATTTCCTGTAGCATCATCAATTGCAGCATGTAAAAATGATTTTGGTTTATCGTTACCAAATCAATGATGATTACTGGCGTCCATTTGAATTAATTCACCAAAATTTGTTCTTCGATTTCTTGTTGGATGTAAGTTATTTTTTTTATTTTTATGTCTTTTTGGTGAAGTAATTTTTTCTTTAATTAATATAGTATAAAGTGTGCTATATGAAATCTTAATTTTTTCTTCATTAATTAATTTCTCATGAAAATGTTGAAAATTAAAATTATAATATTTTGTTTTATACAAGTTTATAATCTTAATTTTGATTTCAAAATTTGTTGCCTTATTAGAAATTTTATTACGAGATTTATGAATAAAATCAACTTTACCTTCTCTATTAAAAATTTGAATTAATTGGTTAATTCTTCTAATAGTTAGATTAAGTTTATTCTTGGCTTGATGTTTAGATAATTTATTAATAATAATATCATTTATAATTTTGTATTTATATTTTTCTTTCATAGTCATACTTCTTTCCATATTTATCACCAAGTATATTTAACTTCACTTTTGGGAAATTTTTACTCGATAACTAATAGGAAATTATCACTAAATAATGACATATTTGTTAATTGAGGAGTTTCATTTTCAATAGTTTTAATATTCTTTAATACTTCTATTTTTTTAAAAATTTTGCTTACTTCCTTTTCACTTAAGAAATTATCTTCAACTAATGTAAATTTAGTGTATAAATTACAAAATTTTCTAGATAAAAAATAATATTTTTCCTCTTCAATTAATTTTTTAAGCAAAATTTTTCTACCTTCTTTATTTAATATTTGAAAATTAGCTTCTTCACTATCAGGAATTGCTAATACCAAATGATTATCATTTTCTGTTTTTAAATAAATAAAATTTGATCATGGTAACTTATATTGTAAATTATCATTTTTATATTCAATTTTAATAATTAATCCTGGTTGTAAAATATTATTGATCATATTGTTTAATTTATATTTTTCGCGATCTCATTCATTATTTTTAAATCATAAAATAAATTCATAAAGTGAAATTGTAAAAAACTTAATAAATTCAATAATTTTTTGATGATAATTTTTAATATTATCTTTCATTAAATTTGTATTATTAATAATTCCCTGTTTAGTTTCTTCTAATTGAAGCGTTTTTTGTTTTTCTTCTTCTTCAATAGCTTCTTTTTGCTTTTTTTACTTTCTGTTATTTTTTCTTTTGTAATAGTTCTAATGTTTTCAATTTGCTGTTTTAACTCTGCTAGCACTTTTTTATCATTATCTAAACTTACATTTTCTAAAGTTCTTGACAAATTTTCATATGTTGTTCTTTCTGTTTTATTAATATTTTCTAATGCTGCTATTTTTTTATTAATAACTTCAATCGATTTACTTTCTTCTTCAACTAATTGTTCACAATGTCTATCAAACTGTAATGTAATTTCTTTTATTCTTTCAGAAGTACTTTTTGTTAATTTTACTGCTTCTGTTATGTATTTCATTATGAAATTTTTTGCTAAGTCACTTTTATATGAATCACTTATTTTTTTTAATATAGTAAATTCATTATTGATAGCACCACATATTCTATTAATATTTCATTCTAAACTATCTGCTGCAAATTGTTCAGTACTATTAAGAATAAGAAATTGATAATAATAATCCATTATCCTAGAATCTTCAATATTATTAATAAAATTTTTTAATTCATTTATACTTTTTGCTATCTTTTTTTGAAAACTATTATAATAACTTTCATTATTATAATCTTCTAAATCAATTAAAAATTGTTTTCTTTTCATCACATTACTAACTAATGCCACTTGTTCACTACATTCTTTAACTTTTTCTAGATTTCTTTTATGATTTAAAATAAATTCTTGATAATTTTCACCAATAATTTTAAATTTTTTAATATTTTTTTCAAAATTAATAAAAACGTTACACAACTCAGCAATTTTTTCTTTTCACTCTACCAATAAAAACTGTTCTAGATTTTCTTCTTGTATAATTTGTTTTCAAAAATTAATCGCATTATTGGGAAGTTTTAATTCAGGAAAAAAGTAATCAAAATTAATTCGCGCTTGTTCTTGTTTAAATTTTATAATTTCAAAATATTGTTCTGGAAATGCTTCTTTAGTTATATTTTTTAATTCAGTAATTAAATTATGTTCTTCATTAAAAATTTGCCGTTCTTTTTCAATTCATTGTCATGAATTTTTTAAATTTTCTAATAAAAGTTCATCAAATACTAAAAACTTTTTATTATTATAAAGAGAAAATAACTCTTGATAAAGATGATGAACAATATTTAAAAAGCAAAATAATGAATCTGCTTTAATTAAACTATTAAAAATATAGTAACGTCATCACTATTAACTGTTTTTATTAATTGTTTACAATACTTTCTTTCTATTTTTGCACTTGTAATCTTAGAAATTATTTCTTTTCTAAAATGCTTAATATTTTTTTGCTTTTTATTATCAGAACCTATTTCTTGACTTTCTGTAGGCACTTCTTTACATCCTTTCAAATAAAAAACCCATTTATTTTATTAAAAATAAAACAATGGGCTTGAAAAACATATTTTTTTAATTTTTTTATTTTAAATTTTCATTAAAATAAGCAAAGGAACAATTCTAAAATAAATTAGTTATAATTTATTTGAAAAAGTTAATTAACAATTTCTAAAATCTCTTGTTAATTACCTATAATAATGCATATAGTTTATCTCTAATATTTGAGATAACTATTGCTAAATAATAGCATGTATAAAACGTATTGCAAATAATATACAAAAATCATACTTTATATTACATTAATTTTACTAATTAAAATGATAAATAAAACCAGATTCAATTAACTTTAACATTTTTATTATGAAATAAATTTTATTTTGTAAATAAAATATTTTATAATAAAAATACTATTTATATATAGAATAGGGGTTACATAAATCCACTATTATAAATAGTACTACTTAAAGGGGGAGGAAATTATGAGCAAATTATTAACATCAACACCAAAAAAAGATGGTTTTTTTGCCCCAATTGAATCAATAGAAAATAAAGGCACATGAATGATTTGACCGCTTATGAAAGATGATTGACAAAAAGAATGTCAACCAGCACGAACTGTTTTTGCAAAAATAGCCAACTCAATCAATAAACATGAACCAGTAAAAATTATTATTAATAAAAGTAATTGAAATGAAACTCGCAAACTATTAGATCCAACTATCAAATTAATCGATATCAAATATCAAGATAGTTGAGCGCGTGATATGGGACCAATTTATTTAATAAATAAAAAAGGACAACGAAGAGCTGTTCACTTTCACTTCACTGCATGAGGCATGAAAAATGAACCAAGTGTTAATCCACCAGGTTGAAATTGAAATTATGAAATTGATAATAAAGTTGGAATTGAAATGACTAAAAATAGTAACATTGATTATTATCAAGCACCAATTGTATTAGAAGGCGGAAGCATTCATCAAGATGATGAAGGAACAATTTATACTACAAAAGAATGTTTATTAAACCCTAATCGAAATCCTGATTTAACAAAAGAAGAGATTGAAGAACATTTAAAACAATATTTAAATGCACAAAAAATAATATGAATTCCTCGTGGTGTTTATAATGATGAAACAAGTGGTCATGTTGATAATCTACTACATATCATTACACCTGGTCATGTTGTTTTAACATGAACTGATGATAAAAATGATCCTCAATATGAGCGTAGTTTAGAAACTTTAACGTTTCTTACAAATAGTACAGATGCTAAAGGACGAAAAATAAAAGTAACTAAATTACATCAACCAGCACCATTATTTATAACTAAGTCAGAGGCAGAAAATCGTGAAAAAAGTCCTCGTTTTGCTAATCGTACCGAAGGATTTCGCATGCCAGCTAGTTATGTTAATTTCTATATTACAAATAAAACAATCATTATTCCTGCTTTTAATGACCCAATATGGGATAAAAACGCAATTAATGTTTTACAAAATTGTTTTCCTAATCATAAAATTAATTCATTCTATACACGTGAAGTACTATTAGGTGGTGGCAATATTCACTGTATAACACAACAAGAATTATAAAAATAACAAATAAGCAAATTAAAACAATAAATCCCTTCTAATTTAGAAGGGATTTTTATTCTAAAATTAATGTAAGAATAATTTAAAAAATAAATAATTTTATTTCTTTATTATTAGAAAGAAATAAAAACCTATTTGTTCAAGATTAACTTAATTCATTTTTAAATTCATAAATATGAATATCAGTTTTATCAACAACAAAACCAATAACATACGAAATACCACAAAGAAAATCTATAATTCTTCTTCGATCATTTTCAACAGTTGTTGTTAAATTAACTTTAATTGGTTTTTGTAAAATCATAGCATTAGCAATTGATTCAATTTCTTGATAATTTTTAGGAGCAAATTCTTGTATTTGTTCTTGAAAACTGGTTTTATAATTACTATTTTCATCATTGTCTTTATATTTTTTACTTCTTCATCCCATAATTAATTAAACTCTCTTTCGTCTTCGTAAAAATGATGGTAAATCATCATCTGCTTCCATTGCTGCTTCTTGGACTAAATTTTGTTGTTCTTCTTCTTTTTTCTTTGTTTGTTCTTTAATTTCTTCGCTTAAATATTGAGTCTTATTAGTAATAAATTCATGATTATCAACTTTTGAACTATAAACAAAATTATTAGCATTAGCACTTTCTTCATCAAAACCAGTGGCAATAACTGTTACAATCATTTCATCATTTAAATTTTCATTAACAGCGACACCAAAAATGATATTAACATCATTACCCGCAGCATCACGAACTAAATCAACAGCAATATTAGCATCAGTTAATGTCATTGTTGTTCCACCAGTAACATTAACAATAGCATTTTTAGCACCCTTAATTGTCACATCATCAAGTAAAGGAGAAGAAATAGCTTTTGTTGCGGCTTGTTTAGCTTTATGTTCACCCTTTGACATTCCAATACCAAATAAGGCATTACCTTTATTTTCAATAATAGTACGAACATCAGCAAAATCTAAATTTATTAAAGCAGGAACAGCAATTAAGTCAGTAATAGTCTGTACACCTTGACGTAAAATATTATCTGCTTCTTTAAACGAATCTTTAAGAGGAATATTACCAATTACTTGTAATAATTTATCATTAGAAATAATAATAATTGCATCAACTTGTTTCTTTAAATTTTCAATTCCAACTACGGCATGAGCATTACGATTACGTCCTTCAAATTTAAATGGTTTAGTAACAATAGCAATTGTTAAAGCACCACATTCTTTAGCAATTCTTGCAACAATTGATGCGGCACCAGTACCAGTACCACCACCCATACCAGCAGCAATAAAAACCATATCTGCACCATCTAAAGCACGTTTAATCTCTGCTTCACTTTCAATTGCGGCTTGTTTACCAATTTCGGGATTAGCTCCCGCTCCAAGTCCCTTTGATAATTCTTTGCCCAAAATAATTTTATTTTCAGCTGGAGATGCATTAACTACTTGTGCATCAGTATTAGCAACATAAAAATCAACACCTTGTACCTCTGCTTCAATCATTCTATTAATAGCATTATTACCAGCACCACCAATACCAATTACCCGAATTGATGCTATTGGTTTAAATTGTGAATTATTATGTTCCATTTTATTTTCCTCCTGATTAATCAAATTGTCTTCTTCTATTTACTACCATCATTATACTGATAATTTGGTTGAAAGGGGGAATTATAATGCTTATTATCATGATTATTAGAATGCGTATAATGATTTAATTTTGATACAATTTCTGGTTTATGTATTGATGAAATATAATTATTACTAAAAACATTTACTAAATGTTGGTAGTGAGTATTACCGATTAAAGTAGTTCACTGATAACTATATGCACCAGGAGTTTGGCTAAGCATATATTTTACTTCTTTTAGTTTGCTATTATTTTTAAAATAGTTGGCAAAACCACATAAACCAATAGTAATTCCCGTAAAAATAATTTCCATATCTGAACTATTATTATCACTAACTTCATCAAGAAAATATTCAATACAAGCAATAATTTCATTAATTTGTTTTTTAACTGTTGCTTGTAAATCAGTTTTTGTTAAACGAACAATAGATTTTGTCTGCTCATCAACATACTTATCAACAACAACATCGCATAAATAATTACTACTTATATTAATAATTTTTTGTAAATATCTTTCAGTTTTATCATAACCACAATGCATTTGCTTCATTAATGATTGAATTATTTGATTTCAACCAATTTTAATATTTGTTGTTGCAAATAATACTGAATTACTAAAAACACTAATCTTAGTACTATTAATATTTCAATCAACTAAAACTGTATTACGATTAAAATCAGTATTTTTAATATTACATACTAATGCAAATTGATCTAAAGTAACCGTTAACAATTCTGTTTCGGCATTAGTTAATACTTCGAGGTGAGAATTATATAAACTTTTAGGTAATGAATAAACTAAAGCATCAACATGCATAACTTGTCCTTTTTTAGCAATTGGTAATTGTTCATTACCAATTGCATGATCAACTTTAAAATTGTATGGTTTAGTTAAACAAATAATTTCACTATTATCAATAGTAATGTTTTTAGCCATTTCAATCACTTTACTACAATCTTCATCAGTAATAATGTGGTTAGCATCTTTAAAATCAAGTGATGCTTGTGATTGATAAATTTTTAAATTATTTGAAGGTAAAGTTAAGGCAATACGTTGTACTTTTATATTTAAAGTATTATTAATTTTATTAATAATTTGCCTTAATAACTTACCTGTAGCAATTGAATTAATAATTACACCATTTTCAGAAAACTGTTCAGTATCAACAGTTTCTTTATATAAAACCTGAATTTGATTATTAACATAATTATTAACCATAACTTTTAAACTAAAGTCTTCAATTTGACATACAACATATAATTCTTGAAAATTCATATTGTTCACCTCCAAACATTTTTATGAATCAATATAAGTAATAACTCTTAACTTTGCACTTCGTGCTCTTGGATTTTTATTTATTTCATCAGGCTTTGGTGTAATTGGTTTTTTAATTATTAATTGATATTTTGTTTTTCAATTATTATGAACTGGTAATTTAGCATATAATTGCGCTTGTGGATCAATTAAAACTTCATTAAAAGTTTGTTTAACAATACGATCTTCTAAAGAATGAAAACTAATAACAACAATTCTACCATTAGAATTTAATAATTTCAAAGATTGTTTTAAAGAAGATTTTAATGTTTCTAACTCGTTATTAACAGCAATTCTTAATGCTTGAAAAGTCTTTTTGGCAGGATGATGATGCTTATTTAATACTCTTACTGGTAATGATTTTTTAATAATCGTAACCAATTGTAAAGTGGTATCAATTGGTTGAAAAGTTCTTGTTTTAATAATATTTTTAGCAATACTACTAGCAAATACTTCTTCACCATAATTTTTAATGATTGTTTTTAATTGCTCATAATTATAATTATTAACAATATCTCACGCATTTAATTTTTGACTTTGATCCATACGCATATCTAACTTAGCATCTTTCATATAACTAAATCCTCTAATATCTTCATCAACTTGTGGTGATGATATACCTAAATCATATAATATACCATCAACTTTAGTAATATTTCTTTTTAAAAGCTCAGATTGAATATTAGCAAAATTACTTTTAATTATTTCATATTTATCTTTAAAATCTTTTAAAATAATTTTACTATTATCAATGGCCATTTGATCTTGATCAAAAGCATATAGTTTGCCAGAGGTAAGTTTTGATAGTATAACTTTACTATGACCTGCTCGTCCTAATGTACAATCGACATAAATACCATCAGGTTTAATATTTAAGAAATCAATTGCTTCTGTTAACATTACAGAAATGTGTCTTGCATTGATATTATTCATAATTTTTATATCTCATCTAGAGCTGCTGCCGCTGACTCAAATTTATCCTTGGTATCTTGATTAAAACTATTTCAATTAGTTTCTGATCAAATCTCAATTTTATTGGATAGTCCAATCATAATTACTTTTTGTTTAATATCAGCTAGTGTCAATAATGAATGTGGAATATTAATGCGACCTTTACTATCAATAGTTAATTCTTCTGAATTAGCAAATACTTGTCTTGCCAAAATTCTGGCTTCTTTCTGACCTTCAGATTGTGATAAGATTTTATCTTGTCATTTAATAAATTCAATTTCGTTACGAATAACTAAACAGCCTTCAAAACCTTTAGAAACAATAACAATCTCATTGTTATGAAAATAACTTCTAAACTTAGAAGGAATTATCATTCGTTTCTTTTCATCTAATGTTGACAATGATTGTCCTAGTAGCATAATATCACCCACACTTTCCCACTATTACCCATATTATATAACCTTTGGCATATAATTGCAATTGATTACTTTAAATGTATGACTAATCAGTAAAATAAAAGAGCATACAATAATAAAAATAAAAACTCATTTACTTTAAAAAAATAAAGAAATGAGTTAAAACTTTTTAAACTTACCGTTTGTCAATATTATATGCTTTTATAAAAAACAAATATAATATTTTATTATACTATTCTAAATTTTATTATAGTTAATTACTTAGAAATTAAATACTTTTGATCAAATTAAATAGTGTTATTAATAAAAAAGTTTTTAAATTTAGGTAATTTATTAGAATCAGAAATTGCTGAACCAACAGCAAAATGAGTGTGATCTAGTACATTGGATACATCTCACTTTGAAAGATCTTGATCAAATAATACTGAGCCAGCAAACATACCAGTCATAATTCTTACATTGGATACATCTCAAGTTGATAAATCTTGATTAAATGCTAAAGTATTGGCAAATGTACCAACCATATCTTCTACACTAGATACATCTCAAGCTGATAAATCTTGATTAAATAAAAAACAACCAGTAAACATACCACTCATACTTCTTACATTAGATACATTTCACTTTGAAAGATCTTGATTAAATTTTAAACTACCATTAAACATAACAAGCATATCTGTGACATTAGATACATCTCAATTTGAAATATTACCATTAAATGAAGTAGCACCAGCAAATACACTCAACATACTTGTTACTCTAGATACATCTCAAGTTGATAAATCTTGATTAAATTGTGAAGCACCCAAAAACATAAAATTTAAAGAAGTTATTTCTGGTGGTAATTTGTCAGGTACTTCTTTAATTGTTTTTGGCATTCTAACAACTTGAATTTCACCTTGTTGGTTTTTATAAAAACCAATTTGAGTAATTTTAGTAGTTTTTATATTTGATAAATCTCTTTTATTAGTTGTTTGTTCTTTTCCATCTTTATCAATGTAAATTGTATCTTGTTGTGTTTTTTTATCTAAAAGTTCAATTTTTTGTGGAGTTTTATTTAAAACAGTATTTAAAGTTCCAATAGATGTTCCAAATGCTAAAACACTTAGTGCAGTAATCAATGTTTTCATATTGAAAACCTCCCTTTTTATTTTATTCAATAACTTTTTATTAAATCTATAAGTTATTTATATCTTAGAATGCTTTTTAAGATAATGCAATAACAAATATTTATACTCCCACAAAACACTACTTTTAGCATAACGTTAACAAATCAAGCAATAAAAATCACTAGCAACAATAAAGATGCTAGTGATTTTTTATTATTAAATTTTAAAAATCTATTCAAATAAATTTAACAAAAAACTATTACTAATTAGCAACAAAAACTGAATTAACAGAGTTTAATGAAGATGAATCATTATCAATATTTGTTTCATTACATCTTGTCTTAAACTCTTCATCATTAATTAATAAAGTACCATTTTCTTCATTATCCAATATGCTCTGATTTTCATTATTAATTTCAAAATCAATAGCATTTCAAAATTTATTTATTAATCAATTAGTAGTTCCAGAAACTCCATCAAGTGTAACAAAAATTGGATCAATAATTTTTGAATCAAGACCAGGTGTTCAAAATAATGATCCTCCTCCAATAACTGCAGCAAAAGGACATAATAAATTAAAACCATCTTCAATTGACTTTAATATTTTATTAGTTGTTGAATCTTTATTAGTAAAATAAATACGTGTAAGTGTTGTTGTTCCAGCCAAAACACCAGAAATAGCAGATATTTCAAAACTAATAAATGGTAGTAAATTAGGAATTGTTAAATCTCAATTACTTGCTTTAGTAAATATTGTTTTAATAAAATTAACATCTAATGTTGTAACTATATATGAGGTATTTGTTAATATTTTTCAAACTTCTATTAATGTTGCTACTTTTTTACTATCTGGTAAAAATGTAAATACTGTCCCAAAAACACCCCTATTTAAAGCATTTGCTAAATTTAATCATTGTGAAACTTGACGAGCATTATGTAATAATTTAGTAGTTGCACCAGGACTACCAGCACCAATAGCATTTAAAGCAATAGTAATAATTTTTTTATACTGTTCTTGATTATTTATCTTTTAATTACTCTTCTTTCTAAGTTAAAATTTCTCTAATTAAACAACAAAAAAACCTATTTAGGTAATAATACTAAACAGGCTTAATGATTTAAGCACATATTTCTTGTCTGTTCATATACATTATAAAATCAAAACATTTAAAAAACAATATTCAAAATAAAGAAAATAGAAAAATATTAAGTAATGTAAACAACAATCTTTACATTACTTTTTTTCTTCAATGGTATTTAAAATATTGATTAAATTCCTGCGGTTGTTGCAAGTGTTAAAACACTTAATCTTGTTAATAATGATTTCATAATTAGTCCCCTTTATTTTCCCCAATAACTTTTTCTTAAATCTATAAGTTATCTATATTTTAAATTGTTTAAAGAAAAAATGCAATAACCGTCTTGTATATTAAGATACTTTTTAAATTAAAATATCTAATTATTGAAGAAAATTATTAAAAATTATTGACTAATATGAAATAACTTTATTTTAAAGATTTTACTTGTAAGAAAATTAGCATTTTTAAATGTAATATCATAACTTTTATTATCTAAATTATTTTTAATTTTATAACTTAAAACTGCACTAACACTACCATCATCATGTTTAAATGTATTCATTGCAATATCACTTAAAGTAAAATAACTATTATTGTTAATATCAAAATATTTACTATACATATCTTTATATAAATTTTCTTGGTCCTTTAACATATTATCAAGAATACCATTATGATGTGTTTTATCAACTATTATATTTAGTAAGGAATTTAAACTACTAGTAGAAGTATTTAATCAATTAGAAAAGTTTGCAAAAACACTATCTTGTTTAAAATTAGTTTCACCACCAAATTGAACACCTAATAATTGTAATATTTCTTTAGTTTTACTAATATTATCTGTTGTTGGATGATTAATAATATATTTAAGATTATTTAAAGCATTAATAAAATCTTTACTATCGAAAGTTAAATCTAAATATTTTACTAAATCTTTTAAATCAATTAATGGATTTGTTGTTAAATATTTATTAGTAAACTCAAATATTTTATTAATTGTGTCACTAATTAGAACATTTTTAATTGCTGATTCTAAACTATTAACAACTTGTTGAGGAATATCATTAATAGCTGAAATAAAAGAAAATTTCTTTTGAATCTCAGGTAATGTTCAATATGAATCAGTTCATGCAAAGGTAGCTTTCGCAATAATATCTTCACCAAAAGGTCCGGTCATTAAATTGGTAACTAATTTAAGCATATTATCTTTTGAAGATATTAATTCTTGAAAAATAGTTAATACTTTTTTTAGTTGAACTGTATTATTTTTAAGTAGTGTTTTATCATCTCAAGTAATACTATCAATGCCAAAAGTTGGATTAGTTAATTTTAATACTTCGCTTTTAACCATTGGTATTATTGTTTTTATTAAATAAGGTCATGCCACTGGATTTGTTAAAATCTTATTAAGAGTTTCACTAAATGTAGCATTAAAATTATCAGAATTAAAACCAATAGGTCCAGCACCTCATAAAGCATATTTAATATTATCGCTAATCATTTCACCAATATATTTTCCTGATATTGACTTAAACATATAATTAAAATTAACACCAGCTATATATTCATAAAATTGATTTCAATTTCAATTTTTTGCTTCATCTTTAACATAGTATCACTTTTCATGACTTGGAATATTTCAAGCTTGAGCAAATGTCGCTTTCTTTGACATATAATCTTGCATTTTTTCAAAAGTAGTATTACCACTAAAATTATCTTCTTGATCTCAATCTGCTAATAATTCATCAATAGTATTAGTTATAATTAGAATATAATTAGTATAAGATAAGTAATCATTAATATTTGGTATTAAATTTTTAATATTTTTTAACATTCCATCAATCATATTAACAGTATCATCATTAGATAAAATAGAATTATTTAAATAATTTTTAACCATTTGCAATATGTCACGATAACTACTATAGCTATTAATATTATTGGCGATAGTGTCAACTTTAGATTGATTAATACCATTACGTTGAAATAAAGACTGAATAGTATTAATACTATTACCATCTAAGTTGCTAGTTCAATCATTAATAAAATCATTTCCATTATTCTTACCTGTAAGATTATCAATTTGAATAGAAGGGGCTTGATTATACATATTATTTAATAAATTATTAGTATTAAAACCTTTATTTTTACCAATTAATAACGATTTACCAACAATAGAGGTTTCATTAGCATACTTAGTTGCTGTTTTAGTATCAACATTGTTGTTAGCAAAATTATTAATACTAATATTGTTTGTATCAATTGTGAATGCTAAAAGCGACATACTAGAACTTAATAAAAGGCTGGTAGTAAAAAATAAATTTAATTTTCGTCTCATATTTTACACTCCATTTATAATGATTTTCTTATTATTATAAACTATTACAAAATAATGTACAGTAAATTTTATTTTTAAAAAAATATCTACTAATAAGTTAAATTAGTAGATACTTAATACATTTTAATTATGAATTTAATTAGATATTCCGTTTTTGTTAAGTTAGGACTAATAACTAGTAAAGGAATATTTATAAATTTATGAGAAAGTATGTTTATTATGTTTTTTTGGTATAGAAACATTAGTTTTTGGTGTAGAAGCATTAGTTTGTGTTTTATTAAAAACATGTGTTGGTTTAACTGAATGATTATTCTCTTGAGTAAAATGAGAATGTTTTTTGTGTTGATGTAATTTATTATTACATTTATTAAACAAATGTTTAATCAAATGTAAGGGATTTACTATACAGTGATGATGATGACATAAAATATCAACAATATTAGTTAATAAATAATTAACATTTTTATTAGCTTCCAAATTATATTGGATAGGTTTTTCTAAAATGCTATAAAAGGTAGGAATAATATTATTATAATTAGCGATATCTCTTTCCTGTAAATATGTTAACATTTCCAAAACTTTTTTATTATTTACTAAATCATTATTACTTTTAAACTTTCTATTCTTGATAATGCTATGATAAGAATTTGGAACACATAAACAATATTTTATTTTCCTTGATGATTTTATTTTCTTTTTTCTTAATTTCAGAAAAAATATTATTATAAAACCAATTAAAAAAATAATACTCATGATAATAATTAAAATAACTATTAACTTCATATATTGCTCCCTAATTTTATTTTTAATTAATAAGTATTAATTTAACATTTTATTTTATAAAATAAAATACTTTTTATTAAAAATAATAACGTTTAGCAGAACCTATCTTTCTTTCAACTAAACTAAATAAGATAAAGATAAAAATAAATCTTAAAATTTCAATACCAAGTAAAATAAATAATATAATTACTGAATGATTATTAAAATTAAGAATATTATTATCATATTCATCAGGTCTTGGTAGGTTAGGACTAAAATAAAGTACTACTAAAGTTAAAGCAAAAGATAAAGTAGCAATAATCGCATTTAAGGGTACTATTACTAGACCAGCACTTATTTTTTTGATAGTATCTACTTTTAAATTTTTACTTTTATTGCACAATTTAAAAAGATAGTAGTAAATAAAATAAAAAGAAACAATAAATAAAATATTAGCAATATTATCAAAGAAAATTTGAATTGGTGGATGATCACTATCTGCTAATAAATGTAATCAAGGTTCGATAATACCAATTGCTAATGTATAATATAAACCAATAATTGGTAAAGCAAAAGCAATAATTAATGAATCAAAAATTCTTAATGGTAAAATTACTCCCATAAACTGAATAGGTATTTCAATTAATGAAGAAGCAACAGCTAATCCCAATAAAATTCCTGTCAAAGTAATATTAAAAATTTGTTGTTTTGAATTAATCTTTATTTTTTTCTTTGTTTTTATATCTACTTTTTCTTTTTCTTGGTCAACACTTTTAACTCTCATTATAACTTCTCCTTTTTAAAATAGGTATTTAATTAAATAAATACTTATTTATAAAAATTATAAATTACTTTTAATTAAAAAACAAGACATTTATTAAATTTTTATAAAAACTATTAATACTACTCTAATTTAGAAAATTAATTAACAATGAAAATATCATAATAATAATTTGATAAATAATTTTTATTACAATAAAAATAACAAAAACTAAAAAAATAAATTATAATATTAATCATTAATTTAAATAGTGTTAAATCCTTATATAGATATTTTTTCTGTATTAGGATTTTTATTAAATTAATATTGAAAAAGAAAAGGAAGATTAAAAGATGGCAAAAAAATATACACTCGAAATAAAAGAAAAAGTATTACAATATTTACAAGATGGTAAAAGTTATGATGAAATCAAAAAAGAAACTGGCATTTCAAAAACAACAATTAGAATTTGAAAACAAAAAGCAAGAAAGAATGAACTTAAAACAAAACATTCAGTCAACTCAACTCCAAAAGATATATTAGAAGAAGCTATCAATATTGCGGAAATAAATTGTGATAATAATGAGAATCAAAATTATAAAGAAGAATTTTTAAATCAACAACAAGCAATAAATTTATTATCAGTAAATATTAACAAACAAATAGAAAACAACTATTTTGATAATTCAGAAGAAGATAGTGATTCAGAACGATTAGTAATTGATGAAGATTATAAAGAAGAAGTAAATATTTGAAGACCTTGAGAAGAATCAGAAATAAAACAAAATAATGAAGAATCTTTAGTAATAGAAATAAAAAAAGATCAATTAAAATATATTATTTAAATATTAAAATGTTGTACTAAAATTTGTACTGGCCTAACTAATAATAAATATAAAAACAAAACTGAAGTAAATTTAATTAAATTAAATGGTACAAATACAATTCAAATCTTATCTTTAAGATCACCAGCACCATACATGTCTAAAATAAAAGCTCAATTATAAAAAGCACTAATTAATGATACTAAAATACAAGTAATAACAATTGTTGGTATTTCAATAATCATTAATCGTTTTCAAGAATTATTAGATTGCGTTTTTCAAAATGGTAATTGCTTAAATAATAATTTAAAACTACTATATAATAACAATAAAGTAATAGTATTTAACATATAAGCAAATTCACCAATTGGTTCAGCATTACCAGAAGGAAAATGAGGTAAGATTAAACTTAGTCAAGGAACAATAATGGCAATTAACAAACTATAAGGAAGTTTAATAATTAACAATGCAATTAAATTAATAGTATTACCAAAATCAATTTTTAAAAAAGGTAAAAAAATAGGTGGTGTTTCTAATAAGGTCATTAATGTCGTAACTGCTAATAAACTACTAACTAATGCTATTCTATGAGTAGTTAGTTTTAAAGAATTATTCATATTACTTTTAAATTGTTGTCACTTTTTCTCATATTTTAAACTCATCTTTTACTCCTTAAAATACATTTATTATTTTAATTATATATAAAAAAACGTTTATTTATTATATAATAAAATTAATTTTTAAAAGGAGATGAAGTATTAATGAATAAAAGCGAAAATAACATTGTGCAAATGGTAGTTGAAATTCCCAAAGGATCAAGTAATAAATATGAATATGATTGAAAATCTAAAACTATGATATTAGATCGTGTTCTTTATGGTGCTAATTTTTATCCCGGTGAATATGGATATATTCCTGAAACTTTAGATTACGATGGTGATCCTTTAGATATTATTAGTTTAATTACTTATCCAACTTTCCCTGGTTGCTTAGTAGAAGTTAGAATTTTAGGAATGATTAAAATGATTGACGGTGGTGAAGTTGATACTAAATTATTTGGTGTTGTTAATTCTGATCCACGCTTTAATGAGTATCAAGATCTAAAAGATGTACCACAACATTTACGTGATGAAATTGTTAATTTCTTTCTACAATATAAAGAATTACAAAAAAAGAAAGTCATAATTGAAGGTTGAGGTAACTTAAAAGAAACATTAACTGAACTTACAACATGTAAAAATATGTTTAAACAATATCAAAATGAAATGAATAATTTACCAAAAGCACAATTAGTGTCATTATTAAACAAAAAATAAAGAAAAAATTTAATATATTAAAAATATATTAAATCATTTATCATTAAATACAACTAAATAAAATTAAATAGATGAACAACTGTTCATAAAAGGGAATTAAGTAATCTTAAGCTGCCCCAGCAACTGTGATACTGATAAAAGTTACATAATCCATTGAAATCAAAGATTTTGAGAAGGGTAACAAGTAAAATGAAGTTAAGCCAGTAGACCTATCTATTTAATACTACTAAACTAATCTCTGGGTGCAGATAACAGTTATATAATTTTAATTGATGTTTTATCTCCGATTAGTATAACTAAACCACCTTTATGAGGTGGTTTTAAATTTAAAAAATAAAGAAAGCCGAGAACAAATATGAGTAACCATGTCCAAAAATTAATTCGTATCTTGATTATTCCTTCATATGCAGCACTGGTCTTTGCTTTAAAAGAAGTACTAGCAATATTACCAAATATTGAAGTTGTAACTTTCCTATTAGCATTTTCAGCATTAGTTTTTCCATTATATATGTCAATTACTATTCCTTTAATTTTTGCTTCATTAGAAATTCTACTTTACGGTGGTAATAGTTGAATATTTTTATATTTTAGTATATGACCAATATTGGTAATAATAATTTGAATATTTCATCATTTAATTAAAAAGCATTGATGAATTTTTGTAATTATTACAAGTTTATGAGGTTTTACTTTTGGTACATTTGATGCTCTAATTCATTTAATATTATTTGGTAAATCCAGTTTTTATCTTTACTGATTATCTGGATTAAGTTTTGATGCTATTCATGGCATTGGTAACTTTATGTTTAGTAGTTTTCTGTATAAACCAATTATCAGTATTTGAAATAAATATTTACAATATTATATTATTATTGATAATAATATTATTGAAGAACGCAATGATGAACAAACATCAAATAATGAAATATTAGTTGAACCATAAAACTAAATTTATATTTAAATCATTAACTATTCATATAATATTATTTATATCATTAAACTGATAATGAAAAGTGTTTATTTCAATCTCTTATTGAATCTTTTTCTTCTAAATTAAATGAATTTATATATTTTTTCAAATCATCTTCTTTTGCAAATAATTCTTTAAGATCTTCTTGTAATAAGTTTTGCTCATTAATTAATATTTGCATATTAGTTTTTACTATATCATATTTTTCTTTTAAATTTTCTTTTTCCCTATTGGTTTTTATAAATTCATTTTTATTTTCACATAGTTCTTTTTCTGTTATTTTATTTCAATCATAAAAATCTAAAGTAATACATTTAATATAAAAATTAATTCTTGGATTTATTTTCTTTGTATTTAAATTAATAATAGATTTTCTTAATTTAAAACTTTTTGACTGTAAAGTTAAAAGTTCTTTTTCTAATTTCTTTAATTCTATTTTAAAATCAAGTATTTTTGGTAATAACTCAATATAATATTTTTTTATTTTTTGATCAATTTCTTTTTCAAATATCTTAAATTTTTGCTTAGCTAAAATTTCTCTTTTTGTTTACTTTGAAATGTTTCTTGTTCTGGTTGTTGTTTTTTTAAATTTTCTTGAGTTTTTGACTGATTATTTTCTAAATTATTTTTAATTATTGCGTGACACTCAATTTCTCTAGAGTAATTTTTAATCATATTTTTTATGTTTAACTAAAACATTACGCGCTTCACTTAATTTTTGAAAATTAATAGTTGCTTCTGGATTATTAGTATTTTTATCTGGATGTAATTTTAAAGATAAACGTCTAAAAGATGCATTAATTTCGGGAATTGTTGCACCAATAGATAAACCTAATAATTCATAATATTGTTCCATTTTTAGTTTTTTTTCCTTTTTAATAAGCATTACTATATTCATAAATAATGATTATATTTATGGTAAGTTTGTACACGATCATTTACTGCTGTTTGACTAGTTAATTCTAAAGCATTAATTTCTTGAACAAATTTAGAACAAGAAAATTCTTTATCTGGTGAAGTGTTTTTTATACTATTTTTTTTATCATTAATATTTTTTCATAATTCAGTTAATTTAATTAAATTATTTAACTCATCATTTATTTTTTTTCTTTCTAAACTAATATTTTCAAATATTATTTTTAAATCTGTTCGTTCATTAGTTTTTTCTTGTATTTCCTTTTTATTTTTATTTAGTTTTTTTTCTATTCTTTTATTTGTATTAACAGAACCACAACTAAGCATTCAAAAAATAAAATTTTTAAAATTGCCGATTTTTTGCTTTTCCAAAGAAACATTTTCTTCTAATAAACTAGTTATTTTAAAAGTAGCATCAGTAATTACATCAATATAATTTGATAATATTATGGTTCTTTTTTCAACTTCTTTATCTAATACTTTAATTTTTTCATTAAATACTTGAATTTGTTCAATTGATAATGATTTAATATCATCTTCGGTAAGTAATTGAATTTGCTCATCTGTAAATATTTTAATTTGTAAATCTTGTTTATCCTTATCCTTATCTAATGGCATATTTTACTCCTTATTTAATAAACATTTTTGTTAAGTTGTATTTTAACTTCATTAATCATTTTTTCTAATTGATTAATTGCTTCTATTTGTTCTGCAATTCCTTTTTTAGTTTCCTTAGAAACAGAAACTGTTTCTGCTTCATTTTGTAATTTTATTAATTTATCTTTTTCTTTTTGTAATTTTTCTTGTCCAATTTCTATTTTTGATTTTAACTCATTACTAGATGTTTGTGTTTTACTTTCTTGCTGTTCCATAAGTTGATCTCCTTTTTAACATAAAAACCCATTTGCTTTAAAATTAAAACAATGGGTTTAAAAACATTATAAATCATTATATGCCTTTCTAAGTGAAAATCAATTAAAAACATAATAAACTTCCTTTTTTAAATTTTTACTAGAATAAAATTTTTATTAACTAATATCTTTACTCCATAAATGCTCATAACTTATATTTTCTAAAATTTAATAATCAAGTAATAATATAAGCACTAATATAAACAATAATATTAATACCAAAAGCTAATAAAAAATATCATCAACGAAAAATAATTGGATAAATAACATGACTAAAAGTAATTAACTGCTGTGCTAAAATATTAATCAATATTGGGGTAATAAAAATACTAAAAACTGAAAAAATTAAAATTAAAGGGACAACGATTATAATAAAATTGTAAGATACTTCCATAGTATTATATCCCAATACTTTTAAAATATTAATCAATATTCAATTATCACGAACTAAAATATTAGTAACCAAAGTCATAATCATCAAAGTCATAATCATCAAGTTCCTAGGGGCGTTGCCCCTAGTTGCTTCGCAACCTACCCCAGTGGGATAAACCCCACGGTTCCACCAACCAAGGTTCTGGTTGGAACCAACCATTAATATTGCTTTACTACATTTTATATTCATATTTATTTAAAAATAAAAAAATTCCCATCTGAATAGGAAAAGAATAAATTACCCTACATACTTAACCTGAATTTTAATTTAATCGAACAGAGGTATGCCTCTCTTTCTTTTAATAAAATCATATAAATATATAAATACATTACGTAAAAATATTAAATTGTCTTTAATAAAACTATTATGTTTAAACAATTGTAATAATTAAAAAAACAAAAAAGTAAATATTTAATTATCCTTCAGATGAAATTGTTTAAACAATTGTAATAGTTAAATATTTACTCTTAATAACCCTTTACTACTATTAACTCGTTACATTAACGCAATTATTAAGCAAATAAATACCTACATACATAATAACATAAAAAAGAAAAAAATGTAACTATGCTTTCATCTGAAAAAAAACATAATTACAAATAACATTATATATATATATATATATATATACAAGTATTATAATTAAAATTTAATTTAACTTTTTATTACCAAAAATTATTTTTTCAACCTTATCACCAAATACTTTATCTAACCAAGTTGAAACATCTTTATCTTTATGAATTAAATAGCCAATTTCACTAGTCCGTAAATAATGCTTATGTGATAAAGCACTTAAATATACATACCGTTCATAATCTTCATATTCTTTAAAATAATCATTTACAACAGTACTTTCAATAATACCACCAGTTAAAATAGTATTACCATCACTATCTTTTGGAGTTTTAAAATAAAACACATTTGTAGCATTAAAACTTGCTTTAATTATATCTTGAATTGTTATTTTCTTAATACCACGAATTACAATAGGATTTTTACAATTACGACTAAAAGCATAAGCCTTTACACCTACATCCGCTTGATTTAAAGACTTAACATCATCAAATGCTTTTGTAACATATTTTCCTAAATATTTAATAACAAATTCATTAGTTCCTTTTTTAACTACTTTTAAATCACTAAAACCATGAGTTCATCATTCTAATAACATACTTTTATGTACTTTTCTATTAAAAACTATATGAAAATGAACTGCTCCACGAGATTGATATTCATAAACATAAAAATACTTTAATTCACCTAAATATTTTAAACGTTTAGGATCATTTCATCATTTTTTTAATTTAATAAAAAATAAGCCAATATCTTTTTTAGCCTTTTTAATATCTTGCATATTATCTTTATAGGTTAAAGTAACAAAACTCATTATTTTACTATCATAAAAATTATGCAATGCTTTTTGAATTAAATTATTTTTTGCACGAACAGTACTATTTCTCAATTTTTGTTTACTACCAACATAAGATTTACCTTTTTTATTTCCAATATTACTCAAAAATGAAATTGGTAACACTATATTTTTCACATAACAAGCATAAAAAACCTTTTTAATATAAAAATCTTGTTGCATAACAAAAAAAACTACCTTTCAGATGAAGCATAAATACTTAAATAGTTAATTATTAATTAATACAAAAATATAATAGCACATAATTATATAAAATATAACTATAAACAAAATAAAAGAAAAACGTTACTTAATTAAATGATAATATAATACTACAAATTGCAAAAAAACCAATAAGTAATTGAATACTTATTTCATTATTTTCTAATGCTGCTTTTTCATTACCAATTGGAACAATACCACTCAAAGAACTAACAAAACCACTAGAATTAATGTAGTTAGTATTCAAAATTTTAGTTAAATCAAGATTATAATTATTTTCAGTATTAATAAAAGTTAAGTAATGTCGTAACTCATTATCATTAAATTTACTCATTTTGGCATTATTAATTAATAATCCTGTATTTTCATTAATAGCACTATTTAAAAGTGATTGTGATACTAATAATGTTGATATTCCTAAATTCCTAAAGCCATCATAAATAATACCAATTAAATATTTTTTATTACCATTAAAATCAAAATATGGATATAAAATAGCTTTACCAATATTGTTACCATTACCAGTACTAGTATTGGATGCTGGGCATTAGATGCTACAATCGGTAAAAAGGTAACATTTGGGGCATTAATACTAGTAATATGCAATTGTTTTTTTATATTGTTAACATTTTTAGTAAATTCTTTATCTAATCAAAAATCAGAAGTGTTCATTGTATCACTGTTCATATTAATAAAATTTTTAAATTTACTATTAATTAAATTAGGTTTAATAAAATTATTACTATTTGCATTAATACCATAGATAGTTTGTCTTATTGTAACTTCATTACTAAAGCATGAATCATTAAAAGTTTGAGTTACACTATCATAAGTATTACCAATAGCATTATTATGACTAAAATCCAAATCATAAGAATCTTCAATATTCAATTTAATAAAAGGTAACTCATTTTGTTCTTGATAAGGAATAATACCAAAGCTAATTAATAAATCATTATTATTACCACTTTCATTTGTTAAATACTTAATAATATTTATTTGTTTTGTTCACTGTTTTTTAAATGTTTGTGGTAATAAATTTCATGTTGTCGATTTTTCAAAATTTTTACGCATCTTTAATAAATCGCTACCCAAAAAATATTTATTCAACAATGTCAATTAATAATGGCCTAAACGATGATTATAAATTATTATTGCCTTATTATTTTGAATTAAAGTCAAATCCTATTCATTCTACATCTGATAAAGTTTGAGAATTTAAAGATGTAAAAGTGATATTAAAATCTGAATATTTTGAATTTACAGATATTAATAACATTAAATTAAAAAATAATGACATTAGTCAAAATGAATTATTTAAACTTGATGATAATCAATTCAACTGATTATCTATTACAAACGAATTAGAAAGTAATAACATACCTTCATTAATTCCAGCAGATTGAACATTAGGTAATGGTGAATATGGAAAATACTTTACAAGGGCACTTATTAATAAAAATAAAATTAAAAATGCTTTGAATTTATATGGTTCAAATAAATCTCAATTATTTTCTAAATTAGACTTTTATGAAGAAATTTCACAAATTGACAATGATAATGAATTTGAATTGCAAATTAAAAATCCGATTAATAACTTAAATCGGATTGAAATCAGTGGAATATTTGGTGCCGGAAATTATGATTTAATTTTAATAACTGATAAAAGTATTGATATCACTTTAAACAATATTAGTTTATTTGAAAAATATAATGAAAATATTTCCTATATTAATTTAGAAATTTAGATTATTTATTAAAATATCCATCAGGATATGTACCATCTCATTCTATGGCATCATCTGTAAATTTATTAATTGCAAAATATAAATCCATTATATCTTTACTATGATTTTTTCTTTCTCATATTGTTGAAGTACCAAAAATAATTTGTTTATTGTGGTCTAAATAATGCTTAACATTAGTACCTACATTATGGGTAAGCACTCCCCCCATGATTAATCCTATTGTTCCAGTTGTAGCACCAGTTAGTGCTAATGCTAATGTTATTTTACTTAAATTTGTTTTGATTCATGTTTTCATGTTAAATAACTCCTTTTTTTAATTTGTTAGTTTTTTATTTTTTCTATAACTTTTAAATTCTTTTTGTAATTTTTGTACTAAATTATAATTTTTAGTAAATTCTCTTGTAAAAACTTTATGTTCATTTTTTTGACAATATTCCAAAGCATTTGAAAGTTTAAAAAATTTATCAAAGCAAATTTTTGAACACATTGCTCAACGATTTTTTTCTGTTTTAAAATTATTTTTATTAATTTTTACATTTTTAGTACAAAACTCACAATTTAAAATTACTAAATCTTTATCTTCAATTTCATTTTCGTTTTCATTTGTTATACAAATGTTTATATCTTCCGTATCTTTCATTTTTTTACTCCTTTTTTCCTTGATTTTACTTATAAATTGTACTATTTTTGATTATTTTTACAAGTATGCTTTTAAACGCAAAATAACGCCTAAATTAAAGGTGTTTATTTTGTGATACATATACTATTAATTATATGTAACTTGTTTATTATATTGTAAATATGAAAGTACTTTTTTTCACAGTAGCATTATTTTAGTAATAATTACGTTCTTATGTGGATTATTGTGAATAAAATAAAGAAAAATAGATTATTATTTTAATTTACCATATTTTAACACTTTAAATTTATGTAAATTAAAATTAATAATTGATGCAGAAACAGATTAGGAGAGTAAAAAATATGAGTTTTAATTATAAATGAAATTTTAGAGAACAAAGTGAAAAAATTGATAAATTAGTTTTAGAACATATAACAAAGAAATGAGAAAAATGAGATTGAAGAATAAAAAATACAAGAGACAAAAAGAAATATAAAATTGTTGATTATCAATATCGAACAAGAAAAATAATGTATGGATTAGTAACTTATAAAAGAAGAATTTATGAATATTTTGATGAACAATTAAAAAAATGAGTAAGAGTTTGTTTAGTTGATGAATGACTAGAATTACCTAAATATAAAAGAATTGGTGAAGATATTGAACAAACTATTATTGAATATTTTGCTGATGGAAAAAGATATCATGATATTTGTGCAATTTGTAAAAAAGCAGGTATTAGTGTTAGTACTGTTCATAGAGTTTTTAAAAATTTAGAAGTAATTGAAGCAAATCCAGTAAAAGTAAAATTAGAAAAAAATCAACCTATTTTTGTAGCGATTGATGATGGACATCAAAAGTTTTGAAATTTTAAACGTAAAGGTATAAAACACTCTATACGATTAATAGTAACATATACAGATAATATTAATCATAAAGTACAAAATAAAAGAGTAAAAGCAATTATTAGACCAACAAAAACAGCAATTGGAGTTAAAAAGACTGCTGAATTTGTTAAAGAGCATTGTCAAAAATTTTATGAAAATATTGAGCAAGCTAAAATTATTATTTGTGGTGATAGTGCAGGATGAATTAAAGAAGTTGCTGATTATTTAGGTGAACAGTTTGTTTTAGATAAATTTCATTTAATTAGAACATTATATCTTGGAATAATGGCCGGAAATAAAGGAAAGTATGTAAAAGAATATAATAATTGTAAAAATTTAATTAATAATGGTCAATATGAAAAATTAATTGATTATTTATATAACCAATTAGATAATCATAAAAAATTAAAGAAAAAATATTTTAAAAATAATAAACAAGGTATTGAAAATCAAGGTAAAAAATGAAATATTGGTTGCTTTACAGAAACTAATATTTGACATGTTTTAAAAGAAATGCTTGGTAATAGAACATATAATATTAGTATTTACATTAAAATGGTTATTTCTAAATGTAATAAAATAAATACAGAGATACAATTATTATAAATTAAAATTTAACTTTTTTTTAAAAAATCAAAATAGAATAAAACTTATTAAGGATACCTTAATAAGAATTTTTGTTGTGTATAAATATTAAATTTATTTTTTAATTTTTTAATAATGTTTAAAATTAAGTATTTTAGTTGAAATATGTTTTAAAAAATAGTAAGATAAATGTACAATTTCATAAAAATCCAAATTATTTCTTGTCTAAAATATAATAAGACTATATAGATTTAATTTATTCCGGATTTTTGACAATCTCCCAATTATTTTCAATATCTTCATAATGATAACTATTTAAATAATTAAAATTAATTCCTTCAAATTGTAATGATAACATATCATTAACTAAACGACTAGCTGCAATTGAAAATAGCATTAATGTGGCAGCAAAAATACTAACTATACTAATGATAACTAATTTACCAAAACTACGCATGCTAATAGTTATTGCCAATTTATTATGATAACTAATATCACCAATAACTTTAACACTAATAAAATTAAAAATTTTGCTAATATTTAAATGATGATATTTTTTAAAATTTTTACTACTAATTAAGTCAAGTGGTTTTTTTGTAAAAATAAATAAACTATAAAAAAACTAATAATTACTAATAACAATAAAGGAACAGTTACCACAATAATTGTCATATGCACATTTATATATCATCCATAGTTAATTAACGCTAAATACAAGTTATGACTATTAATAAGAATATGACTAATAAATACTGATATAAAAACACCAATAATAGCAAAAATAAATAAAAGTCAAATAATAGCTAAAACCAAAGAAATTGTTAATTGTCAATTTTTATAACCCAATGTTTTTAAAATTCCAATTAATTTATGATTATGATGAATCATCTTTCATACTACCATTAAAATAATAACACTAGTGACAGTAAAAATTAATGTTAAAAATATTATACCGACATTTTGTGTCAAATTAATTCGCTCATTTAAGAAAAAAATAGCATTTTCATTATAAGGTCTTCATAAATAATCATCATTTGTTAAAATACTAGCAACATTAGCAAAATTTATACCATTAGTAAGATTTTGATAATGGTGACCATATGCTAATTGATTATGTAATATATTATATAATCATGGATTTAAACTACGTTCAGGATAAACTGGATTAAAACTATTTTTTTGTTTATTTTTATCAATAAAACCCTTAAAATCATTATTGATATTAGTCATTGTATTACTATTAACAAAAGCAACTGTTTTATTTTTTGGATCCATCAATCCACTAATATTATTAGCAATAAAAGCACTATTACGACTAGTAACAAATCCTCTAACAGTAAAAGTACGATTAACAATATTATACTTATCACCAATTTTTAAATTATTATTATTAGCAAATTGTTCATAAATTAAAATTTCATTATCTTGTAATGGTAACTCTTCTAAACTTTGTTTATAATTACCTACTAAAATTGGTGGATCAATAATATTTTTAGGAACTGTTTGTGTAAATAGAAAAGATTTACCGGTCATTAATAAATCATTAACTAAAGTATATTGATTTCATTCAATATTTTGAAATAACATGCCATTAATAATTAAAAAATATAGTTGTGATTGCAAAGAAATATCAATTGTATTATATTCATGATTAGCGTATGATATTTTATGATAAATTTCATCTTGATAAATTTTTAATGCTTTATCATTTAAAATAAAATAGTTTACTTGATTAATATTTGTCTTTCCATCATAAACATAACTATTAATTAAATTACGCATTGCATTTTTATATTCTTCAGAAGAATTATAACCTTGATGATAATCATTAGGAACTAATAGTTTAAAATCAACATAATGATGATGATATTTAGTAGATATGTTATTTCCGATTTGTAAATAATTATTAGCATGAGAATCACTTAAATCACTACTACCATTAAAAATAAAACGATAAGTATCGCTATTAGCATTAACTAAAACAATTTGAAAAGTTGCATGATTTAATTTAAAAGTATCAATACTATCATCTTGTTTATAATATGACATATTTTCCAATCATAATCCTAAATGTGTTTTATAATAATTATATTCTTTTTCAAAACTATTTTTTTCAATTGGTAATTCATTTAATTCTTGAAAATTAGTATTTTGACTAATATCATTTAAATATTGATTTTTTACATATTGATCAGAAAATTGAATGCTTAAAAAAGTTATAATCATAATCATAACTAAAAAGCCTAACCCTAAAACTTGAATAATATTTTTTCTTTGTTCACGCAAATAATTGAAAAATATTTTTACCATATTCCACTAACCCCAGTTGATACTTCAAGTTAATTTTATCAATTTAAAAATATTTTTAAAATTAAAACATTTTAATGTGTAATTTTTTATTTTAAGCAGTAAACCAGATTATATATTATTTAGTTAATGTCATTAATTGTTTATTATTAACGTTTAACTTTCAAGTAATAATGTATGAGACTAAATAAATTAAAATATTTATACTAATCATCAATGCAAAATATCATCAACGAAAAACAATAGGAAATGCGATTTTTGCAAAAGTTGCTAATAAATTAGAAAGTACCATTACTAAAGAAGGAACAATAAAAACAGCAACCAAACTACTCATTACCAATGCAGGTATTATTACCAGAAAGAAATTATAAGAAACTTCTAATGCAGTATAACCTAAACTTCGTAAAATATTAATTAATATTAAATTATCACGAACACTAATATTAGTAACAATAACAATAATCATTAGTGATAATGTAACACTAAAAATACCAAAAAATGAAATTATTATTTGTAAACTATATTGATTATTCTTCATAATACTACGTAAATTACTAATATCATACACCAATGATAATGAAGTACTAATACCTTTACTTTCCAAATATCCTGAGTGTGAAATTTGTGCTAAATCAATATTATAATCATTTTTATTACTAATAATTGGTAAGTAATGTTTAAACTCATTATCAGTAAATTTGCTTAATTTACTATTAGCAAAATTATTTTCTAATAAATCACTTTTACTACCAAATAAAATCTCATTAAGTCAAAGTTTGGGCATTACTATTATTTTTGGATCTAATTTATTAATATAATCATAAGCAACACCAATTATATATTTTGTTTGATTATCTAATCCTTTATACCTATAAATAACACTATTATTAAGTTGTTCTCCACCATTATAAACATTAACAACCGAAGGTAAAGCAGAAGTAGCCATTGGAATAAATTGAACAGCACTACTATCTGGATTTTTAATTCCTAATTTTTGAATTAAATGATTACGAATATTAATAAATTGTTTATCTTGCCAATTATTAGAAACTTCCATATCAGTTAAATTTAATTTACTAAAAGTAGAGAAATCACTTATACTAAAATTTAGAGATAAAAAATCACTTAAACTATCATCAATACCATAAGCAGTTCTTGGTGCACTTCAATTTTTAAAAGATTCTTTTGATAAGGTTTGTGTATCATTATCAAAAACAGCACCACGCTGATTAGGAAGTAACAGATTAGCCTTATCAAGTTCTAATTGTGTGTATGGTACTTCATACTGTTCATCATAAGGAATTAAACCAAAACTTATCAATAAATCAGTATTGTTTTTACCATTATTATTGGTTAAATAATTAAATAATATTTTATTTTTTTCTAAAAAATTCTTAATTATTGATGGAATCTTTGATGGATTAGCATCAATTCATTGTTTTATTTTTAATAATTCACTACCCATAATATAACGATTTTGAACATTAATTACAATTGATTTATTAGGATTAAGAGGATCAAATTGTTTAATTGCCGCTAATAATTCTGGATATAATGAAATTTTACTTTTAATATTATCAACACTATTAAATTGATACATTAATTTATTTTCGTTATTAATAAAGTTAGTTTTAATATTATCATCAAATTGATAACCATTTTGATAATTAAAATTAGTTCCCGCAAATTGTGAACCTAACATATTATTAACTAAACCACTAGCAGCAAGCGCAAAGAATACTAATGTTGCAGCAAAAATACTAGTAAAACACATAATTAATGTTTTACCAAAACTACGTAGTGAAGTAGTAACGGCCAACTTATTACGATAACTAAATCTACCAATCACATATCTTGCAATAAAAGTAAAAGTTGAACTAATATTTATTTTATATTTTTGTTTTGAAATATTATTAGTAATTAAATCTAAGGGTTTATTTCTTAATAAGAATAATACCATTAAAAAACTAATGAAAGTTAAACTAATGATTGGAATAACAAGTAATAAAATAGCAGTAACAATATTAAAATACCAACCATAACTAATTAAGGCAACAGTACTAATATTAGTAATATAAATTAAATAATGCGCAACTGGAATCGAAATTAAAACACCAATAATAGCAAAAATAAATAAAGGAGCAATAATTGAAATTACTAATGATATACTTAATTGTCAACTTTTATATCCTGTTGCTTTTAAAATTCCAATTAATTTTTTATTACGATCAATCATTTTAAAAGTAATAATAAAAATAATAATAGTAGTCACAATAAAAATTAAAATTAAAAATAAACTAGAAATCTCTTCAATAACATTAATTCTATTATTAATGGAACTAAAAGATCATTCTTGCATACTAGTATAAAATCTAGGATTATTGATATTTAAAGGTGAAACTATTTTATTATATTCAATACCATTATTATAATATTTTGTACTTGCTATATCAGTAGGTGTTTTATAAGTTGCATGAAGATAATTATAAATTCATTCATTATTTATTTGTGAATCAATATTTTTAGCCAAGTCAGGATTAATACCTAAAAAAAAATCATCAATATTACTGCTAAATGCCTTTAAATCAGATTCAACTTTGTGCATCGTATTACCATTAGTAAAAGCAACAGTATTATTTTTTAAATCAAGTGAATTACCAAAATAACGACCAACAAATGCTGCTAATGAGCTTGTAGCATAACCACGAATAATAAACGTTTGTCCAGCAATTACATAATTTTGACCAATATGTAAATTATTTAGTTCAGCAAAATGTTTGTAAATTAAAATTTCATTATCTTGTAATGGTTTTTCTGTTAAACTTGGGCCACCATCTTTGACAATAATTGCTTTATTAACAATATATTCAGGTCCTGTTTCAATAAAAGCAAAATTTTTACTAGTAATTAATAAATCACGGACCATAACAGCATGTTGTCATTCAATATCTTTATATAACATTCCCATTGACATTATTTCATATAACTTAGCTTCATTTTTAATATCTATTTCACTATAGTTTCGATTAGCATATGGATACTCAGTTTTTCCTTTAAAATTATCATTATAAAACTGTAAAGCAGCTTCACTAGTAATCATAAAATTTGTTGCATTTTCTGGATGTAATGGATCATATAGATATTGATTTAGAATATTAGCATATTGTTCTATCGTTGCTTTATGAGTATCATAAGATGGATAATTAATAGGAATATTAATTTTAAAATCAATATATTTATGGCTAGTATCATTAAAAAAACTATCACCAATAGCAAAATATTCTTTACTATTAGCGAGTCCTCCATAAAAAGTAAAACGATATATATCAGGTCTAGTAGCATCTGGTATTGTTAACTGAAAAGTAGCTTTTGCCATCTTTTCTTTATCAATAATATTATCTTTTTGATAATAATTAATATTATTTAAATAAGAACCATTTTTATCTTTTTCATTATATTTTCCATCAAAATTAACATATTCCACTGGTGAAAAAAATGTATATTGGTTAAATTCATTATGAGCAATATCGTTAACATATTGTTCAAATAAATAATTATTAGAAAAATTTAATGATAAAAAGGCAATAATCATAATCATTACTAAAAAACCTAAACCAAACATTTGTAATAAATTGTTTTTTTGTTCACGAATATAATTACGTAATAATTTAAACATGATTATCCCTTCTTATGATCACTTATTAATAAATTAGATTTTGACAGTTTTGCTAAAGCTGACTTTGCTGCTTCTTGCTCAGCTTTCTTTTTATTTGTTCCTACTCCTTTCCCCATTAGTATTTTATTATCTAAATACACATGAACAATAAAATAAGTAATATTATCTTTTTTAATTTGTTCCATAGTTTTATAATTAATAGGATCTCTTTTTTCTGCCTGTACTAATTCTTGTAATTTAGTTTTATAATCAATAATTGTTTCTAACTGATTAGTTTTAATTAATTCAAATAAAGTTAAATCTAAGATTTTTTTAACGGCACTATTTCCTAAATCAAGATATACTGCAGCAAGAAATGATTCAAAAACATCTGATAAAATACTTTCGCGTTGTTGCCCACCTGTATTTTTTTCACCATTTCCCAAAAATAAATAATCTTGTAATCCTAGAGCAATTGCCACTGCTGCCAATGTTTCTTGTCTAACTGCTTTACTACGTAAACTTGTTAATTGTCCCTCATCTTTATTTGGAAATAAGTGCCAAATGTAAGTTGAAATATTTTCCCCTAAAATCGAATCACCCAAAAATTCTAATCGCTCATATGAATAATCTAAATTATGTTCGTTTGAAAAAGAACGATGAGTAAACGCTTCACGATAATTACGATTAGATTTAATTTTTTCTAAAATACTCGATTTTAAAATATGTTCAATATTAATCATATTTTTCTCCTTAATACTTATTTATAAATTATAATTCTTGAATTTGTTTAGCTATTTTATTAGTAACATCTTGCTCAATAGCACGAATTAAAAGTTTTAAAGTACTATAATAAGATTTTTTATCACTAGATCCATGTGCTTTAAAAGCAATGCCATTAATACCTATTAATTGAGCACCACCTGTATTCTTATAATCAAAAGTCTTTTTAATATTTTTAAAAATACCAATTGACATTAAACCTAAAAATTTAGTTCATAAATTTTTTTTATAACCATTTTTAATTAATGTAAATAATAATGATGCCATGCCTTCAACTGATTTTAAAACAATATTACCTGAATAACCATCACAAATAATAATATCAACATCACCACTTAAAACATTTCGTGGTTCAATATTACCGTGAAAATTTAAAAAACTTAACTTTTCATTTTTTTGTGTTAATTGTTTTAGTTTAGCATATGTTGCTTTAGTTACTTCTGGACCTTTGCTTTCTTCAATGCCAATATTTAATAAACCAATTTTAGGACGTGAAATATTTTGAATAGTTTGACAATAAATATGAGCCATTAATGCAAAATTAATTAATTCATCAACAGTGTTTTCAATATTTGCTCCAACATCCAATAATACTACTTGTCGATCTTTTATTAAAGTAGGCATAATTGGCATGAATGCCGGACGTTTAATGCCTTTGATTTCGCCTAATAAAAAATGACAAGCACCAAGATAGGCAGCAGTTGAACCCGAAGTTAGAATCCCATCTGCTTTTTTATTTTTAACTAACTGAATGGCTTGATTCATAGAAGAATCAGTCATTCTAATACCAGCGAGTGGACCATCATTCATAGTTATTACTTGGGTTGTTGCTAGTATTGTTATTCTTGATGATAATGGCTTATTTTTTAATAAAATCTGCAAGTTTCCATTAATTTGTTTTTCATCACCAACTAAACAAATTTCAACGTTTTTGAATTCTTTAATAACTTCTAACGCTGCAGCAATAGCGGGCAAACTACCATGGTCTGAACCCATTACATCAAAAGCAATTTTCATAGTTCCTCCTAAAAACAAAAAATAATTTAAGAAACCTTAAATAATATTATATTATATTATTGATAATTTAATTATACGTTAATTTTTTTAATTCCTTAAGATTAACAATCCAACTAATACTGCATTTATTTATTTTAAATATGAATATTTCATTATTTGCTAGTAAAAAGTTAAAAAACAATTTATCTCTAATTATTTTGATATTAATTTTCTAAATAATTGTTTTTATTTACACCAGTTTTTTTTAAAGACCAAAACCCTTTTATTTATTTTATTAATAAAAAAAACTTTAAAAGCAAAAAACTAATATAAATATAAAAATATCTTATCATAATTTTACTAAAATCAAAAATAATCAAAGAATTAAAAAAATATTAAAACATTTAATAGTGTTTATTTTTATTTATAAAATAAACACTATTAAATTGATTATTATTCATAAAAAATAAAAATAAAGTTAATTAAAAATAATTTATGTCATTATTTAGTGATAATTTCCTATTAGTTATCGAGTAAAAATTTTCCAAAAGTGAAGTTAAATATACTTGGTGATAAATATGGAAAGAAGTATGACTATGAAAGAAAAATATAAATACAAAATTATAAATGATATTATTATTAATAAATTATCTAAACATCAAGCCAAGAATAAACTTAATCTAACTATTAGAAGAATTAACCAATTAATTCAAATTTTTAATAGAGAAGGTAAAGTTGATTTTATTCATAAATCTCGTAATAAAATTTCTAATAAGGCAACAAATTTTGAAATCAAAATTAAGATTATAAACTTGTATAAAACAAAATATTATAATTTTAATTTTCAACATTTTCATGAGAAATTAATTAATGAAGAAAAAATTAAGATTTCATATAGCACACTTTATACTATATTAATTAAAGAAAAAATTACTTCACCAAAAAGACATAAAAATAAAAAAAATAACTTACATCCAACAAGAAATCGAAGAACAAATTTTGGTGAATTAATTCAAATGGACGCCAGTAATCATCATTGATTTGGTAACGATAAACCAAAATCATTTTTACATGCTGCAATTGATGATGCTACAGGAAATATTGTTGGACTATGATTTGATCATCAAGAAACATTAGATGGTTATTATAATATTTTTTATCAAATTTTAACTAATTATGGAATACCAAAAACATTTTATACCGATAATAGAACAGTTTTTGGATATAAGAAAAAAGTTGATGCAGGAAAAATAAATACAGAAAATGACACTTATACTCAATTTCAAAAGTCCTATAATGATTTAGGTGTTGAAATAATCAGAACTTCAATTCCGCAAGCTAAAGGTCGCGTTGAACGCTTATTTGGAACACTTCAAAGTCGTTTAATTAGTGAATTACGACTTAATAAAATTAGAAATTTAGAAGAAGCTAACAAATTTCTTAAAACATACATAAGTACTTTTAATAAACAATTTGCCTTTCCTATTGATGATACTAAATCTGCTATGGTTAAAGCTCCTACACAGGAAGAAATCAATATTTATCTTTCAAGATTTTCTAAAAGAAAAACAGATAGTGGTTCAACCATAACATATTATGGTAAAAAGTATTTTCCTTATAAAAATAACAAAGTTCAATACATACAACCTAGAACTGATGTAATTGTACTTAAATCATTTATTAATGAATTATATCTTAGTTACAATAATCAAATGTATGAACTAAAAGAAATAGCACAAAAACCAATTATAAAAGAAAATTTAATAAAAACTAAAAAAGTTTATATACCCAATAAAAATCATCCTTGAAGATATGGATATCAATAATTCTGAATTAAAATTAAAAATCTATTTTATAAGATATTTAATTTTATAAATACTAAACCATATAAAATTTTAAAACGTTTGCGTATGAGCAAATTTGGTGTTCTAAAATTGATTTTAAATATAAAAGAAATTGTAATTGCAATCTCTCGTTTTTACATTTGTGGTAAGTTTGATTTAGTCGGATTTATTAATAAATTATTTAAAGTTACATTATTAATTTTATTAACATCTATATTTATTTCACTATTTGATTTTCTTATATATAATTCTTTTACTTTTTTAATATTTCCAAAAAGTTCTTTTGATATTTTTATAAAAAAATCATTTTTTTCTTTAATTATTTTATTTTTATCAATTTTTCCAAAAGTAAATATTTTCAATATTGAATAACTAATTTTTTTAAATTTGCTAATCTTTTGTTTTTTTAAATTTTCATTAATATCAACAATAGTAGTTTGAGCTAAATTAACTCTATTACTAATAATTTCTGGAGTAAATTGATTTTTATCAATAATTATTTTTTTCAATTCTCTATTAATTCATTCATATTCTTCTTGTAAATTTTTATTCATTTTTTCATCCTTTCAAAATAAAAACTCATTTACTTTGAAATTAAAGCAATGAGTTAAAAACTTATATTAAACTTAATTAAATTATACAAAAAAAAGTTCGCAAATCAAAATTTAAAGCTAAATTTTTAACGTTTATTTGGAATTCGTGTTTATATTTATTTAACACTGTAACTTTCCAAAATAATTTATTTTTTTATAAATATTTTTGGGAAATTTTCACTCGATATTGACATAAAAATAATTTTTATTGTATTTTATTTTAAAAACTTTAGAATTTAGTTACTTCTTATTATATATCTAAGAAGGCATTGGGGAAAAATTAATAACACAACTAAAAACTTTACTTATAAACAGTTATTTTTTGGATATCATTTTGAAATACTTATAAATTTTTGTAGTAAAACTAATTCAAAAAAATTAATACTACTACTTTTGAGGATCTTGTTAAAAGAATATGATCCTTTTTAAAATATATACTTACTGTTATTAATAACAAATTAACATTATATTAAATAAAACTTTTGTAATTAAAAAGGAGTAAAAATGATAAATTTAAAAAAAATAAAATTAACAAAAAATAATAATCGCTTTGGTGGAAAAACAAAGAAATGAAAAAATAATAAAGGAGAATGAAAATATAAAACTGAAATTAGAAATAAATCTAATGAACTTGATTCAGTTATTTATGAATCGTATATGACAATTTATGACAAAAACAAAAATGATTTTAAATGTTGAACTAAAAGAATTGTCTTTCCAAATAGTCAAATTATTTTTGAAATATTTTTAATTAAAGATAATAAATTATATAAACACGTTAAAAAATATGAAAACATTGACAAATTATCAGATGACCTAAACAATAATAAACTTTTAGATTCCTCTCCTATCAAAGTTAAAGGAGGCGAAAAATCAGATCCAAAATATTATTATTTTTTAGAAAACGCTACTATAAATTCTATTAATAATATAGATATGTTTATAAAAAATATTACCTCATTTAATCAAGAATTAAGTATTAATATTAATTATGATAATTTATTAAATTTATATCAGTATTTAACAAATATACAAAAAATTATTGATAATCCTACTTCGTCTAGCAATATTTCAATAAATGCCAAAATTAAAAAAACATTACCTAATTTATTGTTAGGATTACTACTAGTTTATATTGCATTTACTGGAAAAAATGCACAAAGAATAATTTCTACATATATTTTTGATGAGCAAGAATATACATCAGAAGATTATTTTTATGGAATATTTCAAAATAAACAAAACTATTTCACAATATTCATTGATACTATTTTAACGACATTTTTTACCTCAGCAATTGCTGATTGATCAAGAAATACAATTTTAAATATAATCCAAAGTCAAAAAAGTAATCCAATAAATGATTTTAAAATTAAAAAAATTCCTATTGAACCATTTGAAAAATATAAACATGAATTTTTAACCCTTTTATATGAAGAAAATGAAGTAAAATTAAAAAATAATATGTCACGAATAAAACGTATTAATAATTTAATAAAAAAATTTAATAATATTCCAAAATCTACAGATTTTGAATATCATCCAAATTTTAAAAAAGAAATTGAAAAAATTAGTGACTTTAATTGTTTAAAGAAGCCTATTGATAATAGTATAATAAAAGAATTAACATCTTCGGCAAACAAAGTGATTGATAATTTAAATAAATTGCTGAGTTATACTTGTAAGTGCAAGTAAATAAAATTGCAAAAAATTCTCATATAAAAATTTCATAATGCTAAATTTAGTTTAGAAAAAAGTAAGGAGTTTTTATATGAGTTATAAACATCTTGGCATAGATGAAAGGATTTATATTGAGAATCAATTGAAATTTAAATTTAAAATTAGTGAAATAGCTAAAAATCTTAATCGAAGTATTAGTACTATTATTCGAGAAATTAATAGAAATAAAGATAATAATCATTATTTTTCATTAATTGCACAAAATAAAGCTGAAAATCGAAAACAATCACATATTAGTTTTCATAAGTTTAAAAATAAGAATTTAGTAAAATATGTACAACAAAAATTACTATTAGGTTGATCACCTGAACAAATTTATGGCAGAATTAAAAATTTTCATAAAGAGTGAGTTATTAGTTTTAAAACAATTTATACTTGAATTTATTTTGGAATGCTTGATAAAGTTACTAGTAAAAATTTAAGAAGAAAAGGTAAAAAACGAAAATCTAAAGAAAATCGTGGCAAGTTTAATGGTAAATCAATTAAAGAACGAGATATAAATGTTAATGATCGTATAACACTTGGTCATTGAGAAGGAGATACTATAGTATCATCACGAGGTAAAAGCAAATCATGTTTAATAACTTTAGTTGAAAGAGTATCACGATTTACTTTAGCAATATTAGTTAAAAACAGAACTACTAAAGTTATTAATAAAAATGTTAGTTATTATTTATCAATTCTTCCTAAAAACATTGTTAAAACTATTACTTTTGATCGTGGCAAAGAATTTTCAAATTGACAACAACTTGAAAAAAATTTAGATATAAAAATTTATTTTGCCAATCCATATTCACCTTGACAAAGAGGTACTAATGAAAATACTAATGGTTTAATTAGAGAAAAATTTCCTAAAAAATTTATTTTTTCAAAAACTAATAAAAATGAAGTTCATAAATTTATATTGTCTTTAAACCAAAGACCAAGAAAAATACTAAATTATCTTTCACCAATCGAATATTTGGATAGAAAAATAATTTAGTTGCACTTACCTTTACAATTTAGCAATTAAAAAAAACAAATTTAGATACTTTAGAATGAAAAGAAAGAATAAATTATTCATTATTTGATTTATTTTTAGAATCAGTAACATGACTAATGGCACATTCTATAATGACAGGTGCAATAGCAAATGCTATACAAGAAAACTTTAAAATAAGTGATTGAATTAAATATTTTACTAAACCAAATATTATATTAGCAAATACAATCACTTATTTTTCTATACGACCAGTTAATTATATATTTAAATGAGGATTAGAAACATTAAAAATTAAAACTAATATTTGTCCTCAAATAATTTCAAACTGAATTACAAAACAATCAAATTGTGGAAAATTTTCAATGGCAATTTTGTTATTTTTTTTCAATGCTGTTTTTACTAATATTACTAAAACAACAACACTACTTACTAAATATGAAGTTACAAAATCTCATGATCTACTTGAATTAAAATTAAAAAAATGAGAAACATGATTATTTTTTTTCTTAGCAACAGGTTCTCAAATGATTTCTCTTTCTATTTCAAATTTTTATAAAATCTTTAGTTTTGAAACTTTAATAAAAAAAATTAGATATTTTCATAAAACAAACATAAGTTTACTAGAAGAAAAATTAATAGAATTAGAAAATAATAGTAATATTCCAATTTTTAATAAATCAGAAGTAATAAAAATGCAAGATAGTATAAATGAAGTAAATAAGGCTTATAAAGTAATATATTCAAATATAAAAAAATTCAAGACAAAAGATAATAAATAGCACTGATTATGATTCAGATCAATTTCCATTATCAAACAAAAAAATGACTTTATTTGTTTAATTCATAATATAACTTAAAAATATATTTTTTTTTAAAAAATATTTATACTAATTTATGGATATTTTTAAAAAAAAGAAAAAAATAATCCAAAATTTAACATTAGAAAAGAGGATCTTTTTATTATGGATAAAGATAAGGAAATTGAAAAGTTAAGAAAACAAGATTCAGAAAATAAAAAACAATTTGAAGAAGAAAGATTAAAAAAAGAATTGAAGAAGCTGAAAAAGAAAGAAAAAGAATTGCAGAAGAAAAAAACAATATAAAAAAGATAAAAATTTATAGACATAATACATTTTTATTATACTTACAATATAAAAAATATTTTTTTATAAAATTAATATATTATTAAAATTAAAAAAAATATTAAGTATAATAAATTTATGAAATATTTAGGCATTGATTTAGGTAGTAAAACATTAGGACTTGCTCGTGGTGAAGGAAAAATTGCTTTTTCTTGAAAAACTATTCGTTTCCCAGAGCATGATTTTAATAATGCTATTATCCAACTCCAAAATGTTATTAAAGAATATGATGCTGATATTCTTGTTTTTGGTTATCCTTTAAACATGGATAGCACAGTCGGCCCCAGCGCAAAAATTGTTTTAAATTTTATTGATAAATTTAAATTAACACAAAATAATGATAAACTAAATATTGTTTTACAAGATGAAAGAAGAACTACCTATTCTTCGCAGCAAATATTAATTAAATCTAATGTTTCTTCAAATAAAAGAAAACAAGTTAAAGATCAATTGGCTGCTGCTATTATTTTACAATCATACTTTGATAAAATAACTCAATCTTAAATTTTAGGAGATAAATGTGAAATATAAAAAAATTAATTTAATCGCTATCGCTGGCGGCAGTGCTTCAGGAAAAACAACAGTAGCAGAAAAAATTGCTGAAGCTTGTAATAAAAAAAATGTCATTTTTGTACAAATGGATAATTATTATCATGACCTTAGTAATTTAAAAGTTGAAGAAAGAAAAAAAACTAATTTTGATCACCCTAATGCTATTGATATGAAATTATTAATTCATGATTTAGAACAATTATTACTCGGCAATGCTATTGAAGAGCCTATTTATGATTTTAAAATCAATAGTCGCAGTAAAAACACTGAGATTATTGGTCCGGGTGATGTTATCATTCTGGATGGTATTTTTGCTTTAGAAAATCCTATTATTCGTGAATTATCTACTATCAAAATTTTTGTTGATACTGATAGTGATACTAGACTACTAAGAAGAATTAAACGAGATGTTAGTTTTAGAAATCGTACTCTTGACAGTGTTTTACAACAATATGCATTAACTGTTAAACCTATGCATGATGCTTTTGTTGAGCCAACTAAACGTTATGCTGATATTATTATTCCTTTTGATTTTCATAATACTGTAGCTATTGATATTATTGCTACTAAAATTAAAGCAATTATTAAATAATTGCTTTAAGCTTTAATTTTTAGAATAACAAAGAAGATTATCAACTTAAATAATCAATTTTGTCTTCATTTAGAAGAGATAAAATATTAAATTTTTGTATTTGCATTACTTGCTCATAAACACTATTTTTTATTTCATATTTTTTTCTATACTATCAATATTTAAAACTTCAATTACTGTATTTCCATTTTCATGTGTTACTAAACCAAGTTCATTATTTAAATTAAATAATGTTTGAACATTAATTGATAAATCTAATACATAATTTACTTTATTACTATCTAAATCACTATAATATAATTTTGCTTTTTTACTTGCTAAATTTAAACTATAAAAATATATTTTACTATTTATTTCTGTTATTCACATTGTATCGTTAATGTTAAAAAAATCATCTCCAATTATTGGTTTGGCTTCAGATTGACCTTTTTTTATAATTAACACACTATAACTTATAGGTTTATTTATAAATCTATAAATAGCAAGATAAATATTTTCATTTTTATCAATAAATATAGAATTAACTATTAGATTGTTTGGTAAATTTATTTTTTCAGTAATTTCAGTATTAATATTATATTTATAAAAGCCATCAAAAGTTGATACATAAATATTATTTTTCAAATAAATAATATCAGTTACCATACCTGAAACTAATGGCATAGTTTTAGATTGATTTTTATTATTAAGAATTAGTGCTCCACCAGCAGAAGTTAAATAAATATTACCTTTAATATCAATTATCATGTGAAAAGAACCTACTTTGAATTCTTTATTTTCTCAATAAATTTCATTATCTCTGGTACTGATATTATATTTTCAAATTTTTTGTCCAGGTGTATGAAGATCAGAACTATCAAAAGTTGTATAATACAAATTACCATTGTCATCCTGTGTTTGTTTTACATTTTTTGTTGATATTATATTTTTATAATTGAAGTTAGTATCTTGATAATTATCATATATTTTTTTCATTATATTATCCCCTTCATTCTTTTTTTAAAATAGTTATTTTTATTATTTCTTCTTTTAAGTACATATCAATAATTCTAGTAACTAAAATGAACAAACGATATCATATGCTTACTAGAACTTACTATAAAAGAAAAATAATTAGTAGTATTTTTTATTATCCATTATATTTTTATATTTCACATTATCTAGGTTAAACCTTGTTTACTTTAAAAATTAAAGTATCGGTCAAAAAATTCTATAAATTTTATAAAAATAATTATATTTATTTATTTTCTATAAGTCAAATTTTAATAAAAATACAAATATAAATAATCAATAATAGTCATCAATATTTCTTCAATCAATTGTTGCAATTTGATATTAATGTAGCAAAAATGATAAAATAACACGTTGGAGTGGTGAAATATGAAAAGAAAACTAAATTATAAAAAAATATTAATTACAACTGGTGTATTAGCTGTCGTTGCTACAAAAAGCACAAAATCAGAACCAAAAAAAGAATTAAGTTCTATCATTACTAAGTTAGAAGTTGACGGTAACAAATTTAATACCGAAAAAACAGTTCTTGATGAAATCATTAAACAAAACAAAGATGTAACTGCTAATGATGTTGAAATTAAAAACTTCAAAGCAGCATCAGAAGGAACTGCTGGTTCAGCAGAACTACATGTTAAAGCCGACAGTAAATATACAGGAAAAGTTAACATTACAATTACTGCAAAAGACAAAATCGCTTTAGACAGTAAAATTACTAACAAAGAAGTTGACGGTAACAAATTTAATACCGAAAAAACAGTTCTTGATGAAATCATTAAACAAAACAAAGATGTAACTGCTAATGATGTTGAAATTAAAAACTTCAAAGCAGCATCAGAAGGAACTGCTGGTTCAGCAGAACTACATGCTAAAGCCGACAGTAAATATACAGGAAAAGTTAACATTACAATTACAAAAATTGATACTGAAGAAGAAAAATTAGAAAAAATTATTAAAAAAATAAAAGTAGCTGCTGATAAAGAAAGATATGGCAAGGAATATGTTGAGGCATATAAGGAATATTTTGCATTTCTTCAAAAATCTATCGAAGCAAAATTTAAAATAGATCCTTGAATTATAGATGTAAAACCTACAGAAACAAATAAAAAAGAAATTTTTACAAAATTGGAAAATTATATTAGACAAATTAGAATATCACATTATAAAATTGGATTAATGGAACAAGGAATTTATTTTCATTTTAAACCAGAACAAATGATAATTACTGATAATCAAGAATTAAAACTTCATAATTTGTGAGTATTTTTACATAATTATGATGAAAACAAACATTTACCAAATTCTTTTTTTAATATAAATACAACTATTAAATACCAAGTAAAATAAATTTAAAATATACTAAAAGTAACCAAATATTTGGTTATTTTTTATTAATATAACAAATCAATAAATATAAAATTGATAATACTAATTAATTAGTATTTGCATTAGTACTTTCTTTTAATAATTGTTGATCTCCTGTTTTTGAACTATTAATTATTGGTTTAATAAATGATTCAAAAACAAGATTAGGATTTGTAAATAATTGATCTTGATTATTTAATTCAAAAATAGATTTTTCTAATATTTCATTTTTTTGATGTGCTGGTAGTTTAATTATATCTTCAATAAAAATATCAATTATAGCATTTTGTGTTTCTTCATTAATTTCTTTATCAGACAACTGATTTTTAAGTTTCAATCTAGCATTAATTAAAAAATCAGCACTTTCCTCTCTTGGAAATAAAATACTTTCTTGAGAACTATTATTACTTGAATTAACTTCAAATGAAGGCGTCACTACTTTTGTAGTTTCTTCCTCATTCCTTTTTGCTGGTGTTTGATTAGTAACATTTGAAAAATATTGATAATGTCGAGCTTGATAGTATAACTTCACCTCATTATTAGCAATTACATTATCTGGTTCAAATCTTTCCCTACTTGCAACATCAAAATCTTCATTAATTCTAATAATATCACAATTTAAAATATTACAAATCGCTTCAATTTCAACAGAACCTGTTATTTCACCATTTTTTCTCATTTGTTCTAAAGTTTTTCTTATTTGTGTATCTTCACTATTATTAGGATACAATTCTTTATTTTTTTTATTGATTTCACTATCTAATAACATTGATCTAAAGTTAGCTTTATTATCTGGCCGTTTTGTATCTAAATTTATTTCAATATAATCACAAATACGATTACGAAAGACTTTAACTAATTTTTCATTTTCTTTATCAGTAAAATTAAAATCAACAAAATTAAAAATTCGTTCTCAACCGATTTCTATACCAAAAAGTGATTTATATCTTTTTTTAAATTGGTTTTTATTAGTTTTAACTTGTTCTAAATATGAAACAATTACTGCTCATAATAAACAATTGCCATCTCTTTGTACATCTTTAATTGCCATGGTAATGTGTGCTCCTTTAAAAGAAAAATAGTTACTTTAAAATAAAATAATAAACTAAAATTTTAAATAAATATATTGGGATTTTAGTGCTCGTTGCTTTGCAATTCATCGCAAAATTGGTAATAAATATTACTACTTATAATATAACAAAAAAACAAAAAAATAATAGCAAATCATTATTAAAATATTGGGAGCGTACCGATGTTGTCAATAAGATTCAAATTTGTCTTAAAATTATAAAGTTAGACGAGAATAATTTTGACTTCAATATGCAATTGTATGTTAATCTTAACACTTGAAAAATATTAGTCAATAATAATACTTAATTTTATAACTCAAAAACTCTTATTAAAGTAAAACTTAATAAGTTTTATTTTATTTTTCATTTTTTTTAAAAATCTTTAATCTTAATTTATAATAACTGGATGGCAGTATTTATTTGATAGCATTTAAAATTAACCATTTTTGTATACATATCAATATTATAAGTTCTATCATCAATCATATGTTTTAAAATTTGTTTAATATTAGTTTCAGTAAAGCAACCAATATTTTCAACTAATGCTTGGTTTAATACACCATCTTTTGCATTAATAAAATAACCAACTTTTAATTTTTTATATTGTAAGGTTAATGATTGTAAAAAATCAATTAATTCATAATATTGACCTTTTTCAAATAAAGTTATTGCATTTTGATAGTGTAATTTAGTGATTTTATTTTTTCTTCTTCCAGCCATTATTCCAAGAAATAAAACATGAAAAGCATGAAATTTATCTAAAATAAATTTAGCATTTAAAATTGTAGCAGTTTTTCTAATTCATTTTGCACTATCACCACAAACTATTAAATTTGCTTGGTCAAAGTTTTCAAAATATAAATTACCATATTTTTGAATAAATTTAGCTGTTTTTTCTGCACCAATTTCTGTTTTTGATACTCTTATTTTACAAACTGCTCTTTTATTAATTAATTTTCCATTTTTCTTTTTACCAGTACAAAATACTAATAATCTCATAGAACATTTTTTACAATTTTTAGTATTGTGTTTTTCATTAAACTTAAATTTTCTATGTCCATCATCAATATTTATATATAAAGTTTGATTTTTTTCTAATACTATTTTAGGTATATTTGCTTTTGGTAATTCAAATTTTTGATATGTTCTACAAACTGTACTATTGCTTATTAAACCTTCAATAAAAGTATCACAAACATCACGATACTTTTTATCATCAGCAAAATATTTTAAAATTTGTTTAATAACATTTGGTGCAAGCTTACTATATTTTTTAACACCAAGATAGTTATCTAATAAGGATACGTATTCAGTTTTTTGTTTTTCTATGTTATAATGTTTATAAATACGCCGTTTATAAGTTAGTAAACCCTTTTTTGTTTTTAATTTTCTTTTTCTAAATCTATATGATTTATATTCAGATTTATCACATATACTTCATAAATAATCATCTATTTTGGAAAATAATTCTTCTGTTTATTTTAAACTTAATTCATCTTGATTAAAATCATGTTTATCTCAATCAAAATTATTAGTAAATGGTAATATAAACATTTTTAATGTTCCTTTCTAATTTTTGTTTGTTAATAATTTAAGTTTAATTTTTTTTTAAAAAATAAGGAGTAAATATGGCTTTTATCACTAGTTATGCACAATTAAATAAAAAATATAGTCTTAATTTTAGTGATAATAATTATGGTTTTAGTTGAGATATTTTTAAACAATTTGTTGGTGATGAATGAGCAGAATTTTTTACTACCAATTGTTTTTATCGTTTTGTACCAACTGCACGTGGAACAAGAAAAACTTGAAACTGTTTAGCATTTGATTTATTTATATGTTGTAATTTTAGTGATAGTAGTGTCCAAGAAGTAAGAAGATATGAAAATACTCATAGTGAAACTACAATTGGTGCATTAATGAATGTTTGTCAAGTTTTATTAGATAAATATGATATTAATTTACTACCTAATAACCCACATGGTATTAAATGAAAAATAACTAAGGATGGTGGTTGTATCATTTTTCCTAATAATCAACAAATTGATTTTATTGGTTATGCTAATGGTAATAAAATTTTTGGAAAAGAAGCGGGTGGGTCAAGTTTTTTAGGTTCAAGAACAGATGAAATAATAATGGCTGAAGAAAAAGAAACTTTAACAGAAAAGCAACTAACATATCGATATGAAAGATTACAAAACTCTATGTTTAGAAGCAACAGAATTAAAGTGTCAAATGAACCAATTAAAGAGTGAAGTTGAACATTTATTGATAAAAATATATATAGTAGTACATTTGGACAAAAGATTACTCGCTATTTTTACAAAAGTTTCTTTATTACTTTTACATGTAATCCATATGATAAATATCATCCATTTTATTTAAAATACTGTACGCCATTTTTACCATTAAATGATAAAGTGATGAATAATCTTAAAAAAGTTGGTAAAGTTTACTATGAAAATCAAGACATATTTAGTGGTTTAGGTTTATTTGTTTTAAGATTTACTATTCAACCATTTTGAAATAAATTACCTGAAATTCAAAAAAGAACATTATTAGAAATGAAAAAAAGTAATCCTGATGAATTTAATACTGTTTATTATGGTTTTGAATTTTTAGATAGTGATGCAACAATTTTTCCATTTCAAAAAACAGTAAAATATTGACAATCATATAATTTAAAACAATTTTATAATCAAGAAAAAGATATGTATAAATTTGATTTTTATAGTGTTGGTATTGATTGAACTACGGGACCAAAAGACCATACTGTATTTATGGTAGTTGGTTTTAAAGAATATAATAATACTGGTTATTATGACCCGTATGTTATTTGTGAATTAGTAGTTACTCCAAACGATTTTATTAATGAAAACGAAAAAATTAATGCTTATGTTAATGAAATTTTAGGATTAATGGATAATTTTGAAAATTTTGACCAAGTAATTTATTTTTATGATGATAAAGCAAGAACAGCAATGGATTGATTAAATCAAAAATTAATAGATGAACATAATACTATTTTAATAACACAAACTGCTATTAAACATGCTTCAAATTTAAATCAAGAAGCAGGATTAACTAATAGAGTGGTTTGAATGAGAAATATTATGAGTTATGGAAACTTTTATGCTAATAAAGATGATTTACCAAAAACTACTCAATGTTTAGAAGAATTACGTTATGATGAAACAAAAACTAACATTCCAGACAAAAATATGTACCAAGACCCATATGATGCTTTGTTTTATGCACTATATCCATATAAAAATGTAATTAGAGGTAAAAATAATGCTACTGTGAAAAAAAGCATCTTCACATTTGCTATATAATAAACAATTTCAATATAATTAATAGTATAGGTCTCATAAAATAAACGCCTTTAATTTAGATGTTATTTTGCATTTAAAAGCATACTTGTAAAAATAATCAAAAATAGTACAATTTAAAAGTAAAATCAAGGAAAAAAGGAGAATTAAAATGCAAGATAGCAAAGAAATGATAAAAAATATAGAAAATGAAAAAGAAGAAAAAGGAAAAAAATTAAATAATTTTAAAAAATGAATTAAAATAAATTATAAAAAAATAATATTATGAACTGCTGTTATAGCTGCACTTTTATTAAGTATAATGTCATATTATAAAACTTATAATTATAAGTCATATTTAGGACATGATTATACAGTCTACTGGGGGGGGCTGGAACAACAATATGATCACATGAAACAAGTGATGAACATAAAATAAATTTATATTTTAGTGTTAAACAAATTCTTGATTATGACATAAAATGAGATGGTATTTATCCAGATGGATATTTTGATAATTAAATTTCTATATTTATATAAGAAATATTTTCATTATATTTATCAAATAAATTAATATTTTTTAAATTTATTTCTTGTTTATCAGTTATTAAAATTATTTCATAATTACCAGCACCAAATATACCACTAATTTCAATCCGATTTAAGTTATTAATCGGATTTTCAATTAGTAATTCAAATTGATTATTATTATCAATTTGTGAAATTTCTTTATAAAATTCTAATTTAGAAAATAATTGAGATTTATTTGAACCGTATAAATTTAAAGCATTTTCAATTTTATTGTTACTAATAATTGCTCTTGTAAAATACTTTCCATATTCTCCATTACCTAATGTTCAATCAGCAGGAATTAATGACGGAATATTATTACTTTCAAGTTCATTAGTTATAGATAATCAGTTAAATTGATTATCATCTAATTTAAATAATTGATTTTGGCTAATATCATTATTTTTTAACTTAATGTTATTAATATCTGTAAAATCAAAATATTCAGATTTTAATATTACTTTTATATCTGTAAATCTTCAAATATCATCTTTAGTAGGTTTTATTGGGCTTGATTTTAATTCAAAATAATAAGGTAATAATATTTTATTATCATCATTTAATCCTTTATTTATTGATAATGATGAATAAATATATTTTGATAACATAATAAATACTTGTTTAAATACTTTAATTTGCAATAATTTTATATAATTTGGATATTCAAACTCCCATTGTTTAAATAAGTTAGTAATTATTTCATCGGGTTTTTGTCCTGAAAATGTATCACGTAATTCTGCCATCTTATTTATTGCTTTTCCTTTGTCATTGTATAAAGCACCATTAAAATTTCTATTATAGTTATATGTATAACTTAACATATCTAATAATAACTGTTGTAAACTATCAATTGTTGGCGCATCTTGTATTTCAATTGCTATACTTTTAAATCTATTATTAGTTGCAAGATAAACATATCATCCTTCATTACTATAAGATAAAACTTTTTTATCTTCCAAATGTATTTCATGTTTTAATGGTCAATTACCATCTCAAACAGCACCCATTTCCCAACCTAATCAAGTATCAGTTACTCTTGCATTATTAATAACTTCTTTTCTTGTTACAGTACCAGTACTAATTTTAATTAAATCTAAAACTGATTTTTCTTGTCCTATAAATTGTTTTGCTAAATTTCAAGGTAAAATTTGTTCACTAAATCATTGTTGTAATATTCTAACTTTTGGTTGAGTTTCAATAGGCATTGATAACAAGGGAAATGCTATCTTATCTTTGACAAATAACTTTGGGTATACTTCCATATTGTCAACTTCACCAAGTACCTTTATATTGCCAAAAATCATGCTTCTAGGGGATTTAATTTTTAAACCAATTACTTTTGTATCTTTGTCTAATGGTTTTTGTAATTTAATAATGATTGGATAACCATCTCTTGTTTTAAAATCTTTAATTTTAATAATAGTTATACTTTTAGTACTTCTTGTTTTTGGATTTTGATAAGGTTGTGAATAATTATTAATGATATATAAATTATCAATATTATTTTCAGTTAAGGGTTCATTAATAGATACAGCATATAACTTAAATTGATTTAATAAATTTATTTCTTGAAAAATTAAATTTTTAATATCAGTCATACTATATTCAATAGTATTATCATTAATATTAGTACTTGCTCTTTGATTTAATTGCATAGTAAAGTCTGATGTTTCAGCAGCAGTAGTTTTTAATACTTTATCAATATCAATAAAACCTATTTTAATAGTATTTGCTGAAAATCTTAAACTATTATTTTCATTATTTTTAAATAAACGTTCAATTTCATAAATATATATAGTTCTTTTTTTAAATTCATCGTATGCTCTATTAATATCCGGGTCACTAGTAGCACTCATCATATTAGTAAAATCATAAGGAATATTATCAATTAAATAATCATTTTCTACTTCTGCTTGATTAAGTTTAGTTTGTTTCTGTTTCTGTGGAAACTTCGTTTGTGGTTTGTTGTTGTTTTCCATTGTTCTCTCCTATTAATTGGTTATTTTCAGGATTAAATAACTTTAATTTAACTGTTAAGTTATTAATTTCTTGTTCATCATTAATATTAAAGGTTTTACTATTTAATAAATCTTTGTCTAAACGTATTAATATTTGAATAAATTTAAGAATATCAATATTAAATTGTCATAATTTTTGTTCAATATAATTAATAGTTGAAATATTTACTGCTGTACTTTTGGGAACTGATTGTTGTGCAGATTTTTTTTGACTTGGAATATGAATACCACAACGTTTAAATATTTCATTAACATTTCAATCGTATATATCAGTTAAATTTTTACCTTTGAAATTACTATTTGTCATATTGATATTTTCGTTTTGTTCATTATTATCTCCACCACTTTTAAATATGTAGTTTTTAGTAACTAATGTTCTTACTGCTTCTTCTAATGTTGATTGAACATTACCATAAGTTTGACTAAAAATAAACTTTGGTGAGTTTAAAATAGTATCTAAAACAATTTGTTCATAAATAACATCTAATGCTTTAATTTTATCCATTACTTTATCACAATCTGCTAATTCATTTGCTTTATTTCGCATAATTGCTATTGGTATATACTTAATATTTAGTGTTTGTTCTTGTGCTAAATTAGGGTTATTAATGAATGATTTAAAATCTAATGGAAATTGTTTTTTATTATCATTAATACTATAAATTGCACGATTAATTGTTACTTGTTCATTGTTTAACGTATAAACTTCAAATAATCTTACAGTTTGTGCATTTTGTTGATAACTATCATAAAAAATAGTACATTGAATTAATTTACCAGTAATATCATAAACTCTTTGTTGGATATCAACTACTTGAAAATATAAATTATCATTTGCAATATAAATTAAATAACCACTAATTCCTAATTTACTTAATTTAAAAATAGAATTTCAATTTTTTCTATAAAATTCTTGTTGAATTAAATATTGTTTAATAGTTTCATTATTAATATCTAATGGAGCATTATATAAATTAACGTTATTTTCTGCTACAAAATCAGTAAAATAAGTTTCATGATTAAAATCATTAAAACCAAAATAACTTAAAATAGAAGCATGTGTACTTTTATTTTTATTACTTAAAAATTTTACTTTTTCATTTTGATTATCACTAATATTACTTCTATCTTTTCTAAAAAAACGACTTAGCATAAATAATATTCACCACCTTTCTAAAATATTTGATTAATTTTTAATACAATTTTTACAATAATAAATATAATTAAACCTGCAATAGCCGAAGATAATAAAACTCCAATTAAACTTAAAATAATTTTTATAATTTTTCAAATCATAATTTTATTCCTGTAATTCTTCTAATTTTCATACATTACCTTTTAAATTACCTTTTCCAGTATAAATAGTAATCAATTTTGCATGTTGAACTGATAAAATTACTATATTAGCACTATCATTAAAGGTTTGTATTTGTACACCAGCAATTTTTTTATCAATTATAATAAATTCTTGAATAGTATAAACTGGATTATATATACTTCAAGAATAATAAACTCTATAATGTTTATTCTCTTGAAAATCATAAGTAATTTGTCAATTATCTCATTTATTTTTTTCTCTTGTTCCTACTTCTTTTCAATTTGAACTACTTGGACTTGATTGTGGTTGTTTTTCTAATATTTCATTAATTGCTTGTAATAATTTTTTATTTTGAGTTTTTAATAATTTATATTCATTATTTTCTAATAAATCCTTACAAAGTAATGAATTTTCTTCATCATTTAGTAAAATTTCATTTGTTTCAGTATTATATTTAAAATAATCATTTGAAAACTTTTTATCTTTTATTTTTTCTTTTAACTCATTAATAGCACCAACAATAGTTTTATCAGTAGTTTCTAAATTAGGAATTTCTTGACCAATAGCATTCATAGAAAAAGCAATTGGAAATAATGCTTTTGTATCTTCTAATTTTTTATCAACTTCTGGTTTTGTATAATAATTAGTTGGGTCAATTCCACCACCAGTAGCACTAATTTTATTATTTTCATCAATATTTATATTAGTACCAGCAATTAATTTATTTTGTTTTTTATCTAATAAATTATTAGTTTCTAGTTTTGTATAATAATCACGTTCAGTACCTTCTTCCGATATAAATTCAGTTGGTGTTCCAGTTCCTTGATATTGATATATTTTAGAAATAAATCCTGAATAATATGTTCCGGGTGTAGCACTAGCGCGAATTTTATAATTACTGCAAGTTAAATATAATCTAATATTATTAGTTTTATCTGAATAAAAAGTATCTAATAGAGTATATGATTTTATTGCATATTCTTCATTTAATTTAAATATAGATTTTCTAGTATATTTATATTTATAAATATCACTCTCATAAATATAACCTCATATTACTAATATTTCTTTATTTAAATTATCAGTTGAAAGTTCATTAGATATCTCTTTTCATAATGGACTAGTTTCAATATTAAATCAGTTATTTTTAATATCATCAATATTTTGTTTATTAATCTCAATTTTATTTTCTATTGATTTGATATTATTATCAACTTTAGTTTCTAATAATTTAATATTATTTTCATTTGTAGTAATTCGTTTTTGTTGTTTAGCAGAAAAATCACAAGTTGGTGCATGTGTATAATCACCAATTTGTGGATTATTTTGTAATGCTTCGGGTGGTAATGTACCAATTTCATCAGGTCAATCTAAAATCATTGTTTCAGTTTCTTTATCATAATCAATTGCAACATAACCTTTATTAATAAATTTACTAACAGGACCTCTATATATTTCATTTTCATTATCATCAACTAAATCATCATATAATTTAATTTGTTTTGATAATGTAAATTCTTTTTGTTGTTCGATTAATTCATCAACTTGATTTCTAGTATAAAATGCTTTTAAATCAATTTTTTCAACATCTATTTCATCATCATTATAATTTGATAATATTTGTTTTAATTCTGTTAGTCTTGCCCATATTTTCATTCTACTTGGTGCTAAATCTCAAACATTAATTGTAGGAATACTATTTGCACTAAATTGACTACCATTATTAAACTGAATAGTAGCATCAACATTAAATTCAATTGGTGTACGATTAAATACTCAATGTTCAGCGGTTACATAAACCATATCTCTTAATGTTTCTTTAATTAATTCATCTTTAAAACTATCAAAAGGAAATTTAGATAAAATAAAACCAAGATAAGCATTAATATCATTTTGAGTACGAATAGCAAAAGTTTTAAATCAATCATTAACATTTGGTCATGTTTGTATATATTGCTGTGGTGTTTCTGTAATTTTTCCAGTTAATGGATATCAGTTATTATAATTTTCTAGACTGACACCAGTTCAAAGTTTATTAATCATAATTTATCATTCCTTAAAAAATGCTTTTTTATAATGTTTAGTTTTTGTTTTAGTTTTTCTATGTGATATATGAATAATTTCTTTTTGTAATTTTTTCTTACCTTTTTCTACAACTTGACTATATGCAAAATTTTCCAAATGATGTAATAATCCAGTACCAAATAAAGTATTAACTGAAAACTTTAAACCAACATTTTTAAATGATTTGTTAATATTTTCAATAGGATTATTAATAACATTTATTACTTTATGATAAGTTCTAATAGTTCTAAATATTTCTCTATATACTTTAAAACTATCTCTAATTATTTGTTGAATAACTGGCGGAGCAAATGCTATTGCTTTTAATCATTTATTACGATTAACACCATAACCAATGTATCAACCACTATATCAACGATATCAATGAAATGGATGTATTTGAGTAACAAAAGTTTTTGCTTTAAGAATACTATCAACAACTGTAATTGGTTTATACTTAGGATTACGATGATAAATAGTAATTGCACATTTATCTAATGACAAAGGTTGAATTTTACAACCCATAAATACTGGTGAATTTAATGGAATTAATTGTGCGTGTTTAATTGCTCTTTTTTCTGCACTAGTAAATAAATCAGTTGCTTTTTCTTTTAATTTCTGAATTTTTTCAAATGCTTGTTTTTCTAACTCTTCAAGTTTTTCTTGTAATTTATATATACTTTCTCGTATTTTTTCAAAATATGGTGTATCTTTTCAAAATTTATTTAAACCTTTTTTTAAATAAAATCTAATATCAAAATATTTAAAAGTTTGATTTGTTTTTAAAACAAGTTGATGAATAACATTATTTTTAAAATTAAATTTAATAGCATTAGCACGAATTTTTTGTAAATCTAAAATTAAAGTTTTTCCATATCTATTTTCTGTATGTATTGTATGAACTAAATTTAATCAATCATGTTGATTCATTTTTAATACTTCTTTTAAATCAGTATTAAATTTTTTTAAAAAGTTATTTGCTTTTTCAATATCTTTAATTTTAAATTTAGGAGTTAATTGTGGACTTAGTTTTATTAATGTATTTTGTAATAATAAGTAATCTTTTAACTCTTGTGCTTCTAATTTTTGAAAATTATTTTTATATTGTCTTTCAGCAACATAACCTAAATCTCGTAATACTGTTTCACGATTAGGAGTAAAACTATAATTCATTAAATAACGTTTATTACCAATAATTTTATCTGTTAAAATTTCTTTTCCACTTACTTGACTAATAATTTCTTGTAAATTTTTTGCTTCTTTAATTCCCACTTGTTCTAATGTTTTAGTTTTTTGTGCTAGTTTAATAAATTTACTTGTACGATAACCACGACTAATTTTATTAAGTCCAGCAAATGCAGGAAGTATATTAAAGAAAGTATTTAATTTTGTTACATTTCCTTTTAAATAATCATAAACTTGATTAATAGTAAAATCAGTTAAAAACTCTACACCAACAGCACTAATACTAGCAACTAAATCACTTGCACCTAATCCAAGTGCAAAACTTTCACTTAATCCACCAGTAAAAGGAGCAAGTGCTACTGCTATAACTTGTACACCAATCATTTCTAAAATTTCTCATCAAAAACTTTTGTTTTCTTGTTGGTTACTTGTTCTAGTATGTTTTGGTTTATTTATGTTTAAAAGTATTGCTGTACTAGTTGTACCGATTGGCATGATATTAATTTCCTTTATTTAAGAGTTATTTTAATTGGATTTGTTGAACCTTTATAATTTAAATCATTAACATTTGAAGAAATAACTATGTATAAGTCACCCGCTTTTTGTTTTTGATTACTTACATTAGTTTTTCCTTGTGCATCACTAAAATATTTAATAGTTGGATTTGTTAAATTAGGATTTAATGATTTAAGTTCATTAGTACTTTTTATTTGTGTATTTAATTCACTATTATTGTTATTAACATTTGCAGTAATATCAGTTGTTAAACTTGTAATTTTAGTTTTTAAATCATTTTTATCATTATTAACAATTGCACATAACATTCAGCGTGAAGTTGTTTCTTCATCTGTTATATAGGGTATTGATTCACCAGTTACTTCTCCACCAACTAAATATCTTCTTCCAACTTTACCATCAGCAATATCTTGAACATATACAACTGTATTTTGTAACATATATCTTTTCATTGCTCTTGGTGTTGCTAAAACAAAAGACATAATTTTAGTTTCATTATTATCAGTAAATGTCATATAATCATCCATTACAATTTGAGATAGTACACCTTTGATGTATAAATCATTTCCATTTAATCTTAATTGTTGAGCAATTTGATTATCAGTAATTAGACCTTTATTATTGGCTAAATAAACAATAGTATCATAAAGATTATTAGTAATAAAAAAACGACAATTATTACTATTTCTTAGTTGAAATAAAGTATTTCAAGCATCTAACATTGATTTTAAATATCCTAATGGTGTTTTATCAGTAATTTCTATTTTAGTTGCATATTTTGCAATTACATTTGTATCATTATTTGCTAAATAATCTGCTAAGTCATTAGCAACTTCATATTGCATTGTATTTAATAAATTTTGTCCATTTTCAGCATTTAAATCAACATTAGCAATTATTTCACCCGCAACAGCTTCTTCTTTAATTTCTTTTAAAATTTTAACAGTTTCAGCATAACTAACATCTAATCCTTTGCTTTTATCATTTCATTTTAATACTTTAATTTCTGAATTTTTTGGTTTTTTAACTATAAATTCAATTTTTGTTGAATTAACCATTTCGATAGGAAAAAAACTTGCTCATGGTGAATTTGATTGTTTATAAAATTCTATAAACTCTGGTGCTTCTACTAATTTTTCGGTATTATCTAAATTTTTATTGAATTGTATTGCCATTTTTTGATTTCCTTTCTGTTATAAATTATTATTTTTTTTATAATCCAATAATGTACTTTTTATTGAATTTTGTTGATTTGTTATTATTGTTTGTTGTTTACCACCTGTATTAATTATTTCTTTAAATACTAGTTGTTCTTTAATAATTTTTTTAATAGTTTCTTCAATTTTTGAATTTTCTAAATTATTAGTTTTAAATTTTAAAAAATCATAAAATTCAGTTTTAACTTGATATTTTTTAAATATATTAATTATTTCTTTTTCTTTAATTTCTTGATTAAGTTTATTTAACTTATTTTTTGCTTCATTAACTTTATTTTCTATTTCTTGTTGAGCATTATTTTCAATTAAAGGTTCAGTTGTTTGTTGAACATTATCTTCATTTTCTAACATTTACATCACCCTTTATTATTTATTTTCTTTATTAATTTTTTCATTTAATTTTGCTAATTTTTTTTGATGTTTTATAATTTTGTTATTTGCTCTAACATGTTTTGGAGTTGTGATAAATCTTTTTAATAAAACAATAATTTCTCTGCAAATTAATGTTCCAACACTTGTTCCAATAATTATTAATTCATGTAAAAATTCTTTCATCTGAATATTTTCCTTTCAATTGTTTATTTTTAATTATTCATCAAATTGACCAGCATTAATTCTTTCAATCATTGATTGTGAATTACTTATAATTTCTACTAATACAGATATTTCTTTATTGAATTCTTCTATTCTTTCTTTATATGTTTTTATTTCCTGATTATAATATTCAATTATTTTTTCTTTATTCATAAATTATTCACCTCCTTTATAAACTCATGTGATTATAATCTCAATTTAATGAAGCATTATCATTATTTAATGGTACTTCGCTTATATTATCACTACCATATTGACTAGTTGTTTCACTATTAATAGTAAATCTATTGTCATTAATTAATCTTGCAGTTTCATCATGAAATGATGTTTCTTGCATTTCTTCATTATGATGTGTAATTTCCATAGGTAATAAATTATGAATAATTTCAGAAGCACCAGCAACAATAGTTGGAACTGCATAAGCATTATTAAAATCATTATTAATACCCATAGCAACACCACTTGATATTAAACAACCACCAGTAGCCATATTACAAATCTTTCTTATTGTTTCAAATTTATTAGGTATTAATTCAGTTAATCCACTAATAAGATTTGAAATACCATAAGCATTTAAACTAATATATGTATCTCAATCCATTAATGACTGATTTTCTTGTTTATTTAATAGTAATCATGGAGGACCTTCTGTTGTAGTTGTAGTAGTTATTGGAGTTGGTGTTGTTGGAATAATAGGATTAATATTATTTTCTGTTCATTTACTATAATTTGCTAAACCAATTGTTCCTAAACCTAGTAATATTTTTTTACTACTATTAATTAATTTAGTTTTAGTATTTGGTCTTTGATTTAAATTTCATATATCTAAACCTAATTTTTTACCAAATAATAAACTATTAATTGAACCTAATACTGGATTTGCAATTACTTGACCATAATAAGCACTTGTACCAATCATTGCACAAATTGGACTTATTCCAGTTCTAATTAATTTAGTTAAAATATAATTTGATTGTGTATTTTCATTTGGCATTATTTAACTTCTCCGTTCATATTCAATAATTTTTCTAAAACATAATGATTTTTATCAAATTCTTTAATAAGTCATTTTTTTTGTTTCTGACGGATTTTTAGTAACAAGAATTAATCTTTCTATCATATAAATTAATTCTTGTTTATCTGTTCTATCAAAAATTACTTTTAAAATTTCATCTAACATAATTTATTCTCCTTTGTTTGTTTTTATCAGTTCTCTTATAACATCCAATAAGGAATCTACTACATAAGAATTTAATTCAAATTCATAATTTCTAATTTTAATTTTTTCCTTATGCATTTGTTTATGCTCCTTTAATTTTCTAATTTTTTAATTGTTACTTTAATTCAACCTTGATAAACATCATTATCACCAACTATTAATGCAACATTACTTTCTGGGTCCGAAACAATTATGTGTTTGGATTTAACATTTGGGTATTGTCTTAAAATAATTGCTCTAATATCATTACTTGTATGAATTACTTTTGGAAATGGTGATAATATTTCAATTTCATCTTTATTTTCAAACAAAGTAGGTAATATTATCATTAGTCAAATTCACCTTTTTCTATTTTTTCAATTAATAAATTTAAAATATTTTTGTCAAAATCAGAGTTTGTATAATTAATTTTTTTAGTTCATTTAATTATATCTTTCATATATTTAAGTAATTTTTCTTTATTCATTATCAAAGTCTCCTAAATTTCCTCAACTTCTTCTATTTCATTTATTAACTGCTTCTAATCAACAACTATTACAGGTATTGGATAAAAAGTTTTCTTTTACTTTATTGCACATAGAACATTTATCTTCATATTTCATATTATTTCTCCTTATTTTCAATTTGATTAGCAATTTCATTTAATATTTTTAATACTTTATATTCATTTTTTAATTCTTTAATAATAAATATTAAAAATATTATTAGTGTTATACTTGTTATTAATATTGGTACTATTAATAAAAATTTTCATAATATCATTTTTTACTCTTTTCATTTTTTAAATCATTTAACATTTATTGAACAAAATGCACGATTTTTAGGAATGTTTAAAGTGTTAAAGATTTGACCAGTTACAATAATTTCATCATTTTTGTTTAATAAAATACAGCGTCTATAAAGTTTTGGGTTATTAAAAATTAAAGTAACGTAGTTTAATCCATTTCATTGACCACGAACACTATAATATAATTCTTTATTACCTTTTTCGTAATATTTTGCTTCAATAGTGTTACTCAGTTTTACTGTTAATTTGACATAATTTGCTTTATCTTTCATTTTTATAATTCCTTAAATAATATTGAATATGTTTATATGCATCTTGTTCATGTTTTGTAAATTTTATATTTCCTTTATAATTTTCTATTTTAGTTTTATTTTTTGGTTCACTTTCTTGAAAATCTCAATTCATAACGTCTTCTACTAATACCATTAATGCACCAATAATTTTAGGTGTTGCTAATGGATTAGTTAATAATTGTTTTGAAGTTAAAAAGAAATTTTCTACAATAACTAATATTTTTTTATCAATAAATTTGTTTTTAGTTATTTGAAAATATATTTTATAAAAATCTTTACTTTCTAAAATAGTTATTGTTTTAAATGTTTTATTTAAAACAATACTATTAGTTTCATTTGAATATATAACGATTCCATTATTACCAATTCCAGCAGGGTCAATTCCAATAATTAAGTCATATTGCATAATTAATCAAATTCACCATTTTGAATTTTTTCTTGTAATTTCATTATTAATTTAAGTTTTCAATTACTAATATTAATTTTAATTTCATCACTAATATCATCTTTAAGTAATTCCATAAATTCATTATCAAGATAATAAATTAATTTTTCTTTATCCATATTTATACCTCCTACTTAACCTAATATTTAAAATACAGTCATAACAAATCGCTTTACTATTTTTATCTCTTAAAAAATATTTTCTTGTTTTTATATCATTAGTATTAAAGAATAAATAATCTAATTTATTTTGTTTACATGTTCAACAAAAATACTTTTTCATTATGAGTTGAAATTTCCTTATAAGAAGTAACTAAATAATTAATTGGTAAATCATCATGTTTATATGGATTATTTATTTTAAAACCTTTTCTGTTTTCTTCTCACGTAATGTTATATTTAAAACAAGGATTAGTAATTTTAGTTTTGTTATCAGTTATTTCACCCATAAATCAACTATTATGCTGTTCATAAAATGTTAATGGTTCAAGTTTTATATCATTAAGATAATATTCTTTTGGAGTAATTGGTTTATTAACAGTTATTTTTTGGTCTTTAATATATGGTTCTAATAATTTTATTAATTCATTACCACTTAATTCTCTTTTAATATTTTCTAAATTAAAAACTCAATATGTGTAACTGTTATCAACAATAAAAGAATTATTTTTAATCATTCATTTTGGAAGTGATAATTTATATTCAACATAATCAATAAGAATAGATTGTGGTTTATCTTTAACAATTTGTTCTTTTTTAAATTCTATTTGCATAATAATCCTTTCCTAATATGTTCTGTTGCTTCTAGCATAAAGAACATATATTTTGATGTTTAGATTATTAATACTACTACTATTCGTTTTATTCATTCCATGAAAACTGGGCTCAAAAATAAATTTTTCAAAAAAAATAAAAAATAAAACCAACACTTGCTCACTGGGGAGTGGCAAGGTTGGTTAAATAAAGAATAGAATTAATACAATAGGTCCCTACAACAGGTCTATATATACTAGTTTCCAATTCGCTCCCACCCCAAGAATTACCATTTCTGGTTAGTATATTTTATTAGGTATCACTCCACTTTTTATTTATCCATGCAAGTCCACATGCTAGCTACTATTTTTAACAACTGTGTTGTAGTTCACTTTTTTAGTTCCCTAACACGTGTTGATAATAGCGTTAAAGATGGTTATTAAAAATTTTAAAATTTTACAATTACAAAAAAAGACAAGATTTTTATTCTCGTCTTTTATCATTTATTTTTAATTTAAGGATTTAAAAAAGAAAGGAGCTATTTTTAAAACTTTTTAGTTATCGACATCTTCGACACGCTCCCAAATATTATATATAAATATTTTATAATTTAATTTTATTTAATAAAAAATATATTATAATACTTTCCTAACAAATAAAATTAACCTATAAATAAAATATAAGGAGATTTTTAGAAATGAAAATTCAGAAACTTAAAAAAATAAATTTAATAATACTATCACTATTGATTTTAACTATTTTGGTTATATTTACATCTTTAACCTTAATAGATTTTTTTAACATAAAAAATGATATAAAATATATTCCTTCTTTCTATAATTATTGTCGAAAGCAAGAAATAATAACAAAAGAAAATAGTTTTAATTTAATAAAAGAACATGGTTTAATTTATATGTTAACTAATAATAAATTATATTTTTGTAAACATTAGCTCTTCCAAAATATTGTTGAAAACTATAATCTTAAATCATTAGTACAACTAAAAATTGGAATTGTTTTTGCTATAATTTTAAGTCCAATTTTATTATTTATAACTATATTACTAATCTTTTTAAATATTTATTTAAAAATAAAAAAAGTAGATAATAACTTTTGAGATGCTATTGAAAATTGTGAAATTATTAATAATTATTATGTTCATTAATTTTTTATTTATTATTAGAAATTAAAGTAAGAAATTTAAAAACTATTGATTATATTTATTATTTAATATAGTAAGCATAGATAAAATTATATGCTTACTATAAATTTTTAATTACTCTTGATAAAATTAACTGAATATTATCATTATAAATTTCTACCTTTCCTTCCATTAAAATTACTTTATTAACTTGTAAATATTCTTGGTATATTTGATATAACTTTTCAAAAACCGTTACTTCAATAACATTACTATCATTTTGCATTTCAAAGAAAGCCATTAATTTTTTAGTTTTAGTTTTAATTACTCTAATATTATTGATAACTCCATATACTCTAACATGTTGATCAACATAATTATTAATATATGCTAAATCAATAGCTTTATTATGAGGATCTAATTGTTCTTTTCATAGTAATTTAGGATTATATTTTAAATAAAGTCCTAATGCACGATGTTCATTAATACTATTATTATTTCAATCATCTTCTCTTTGTAACATAATTGGTTTAGCAATTAAATTAAAATTTAATGATAATTCGTCACTAGTTTCATCTTTTACCTGCACCATATTGGCATATTCTAATGCAGCATCCAAGTTTAATAATAACATTGTTCGATTTGATTGAATATCATCTAAAGCACCAGCGGCAATTAAATGTTCAATGTTTTTACGATTCAAACCAATAAATATTGCTCGAGCACAAAAATTAAAAAAATCTTGAAAAAATCCATTACTAGTACGTTCTTTAATAAGATTACTACAACTACCTTGACTCATTTGCTTAATTGCTTGTAAACTATAACGAATAGCTTTTTTAGCATCATCAATTAAAAAATCAATGCCAGAAAATTGAATTGATGGTGGTAAAACTTTAATTTGATATTTTTGACATTCATTCAAATATTGTAACATTTTTTGATCATTACCAATAACACTACTTAATAACGATACCATAAATGCCAATGGATAATTTGCTTTTAAATAAACTAAATAATAACTAATTAATGAATAAGCAACAGCATGAGATCGATTAAATCCATAACTAGCAAATTTTTCAATATCTTCTCATATTTTCTTAACAACTCTTGATGAATAACCTCTATTAACAGCACTTTTAATAAATAAGTTTGCTTGTTCTTTCATAACTGTAGTATCTTTTTTACTAATTGCACGACGAATTAAATCAGCTTTTCCTAATGAATAACCAGCAACTTTCTGTAAAATTAATAATATTTGTTCTTGATAAATAATAATGCCATAAGTTGATGCTAAATAAGGTTTTAAATCTTCATGAATATACGTAACTTTTTGTTTTCCTAATTTACGATTAATATAATCTTGAATGTACTCTTGTGGTCCAGGACGAAATAAAGAAGAACTAGCAATAATATCTTCTAAGCTATCAACTTTCATTTTAATTAAAATTTGACGCATTCCTGAAGATTCCAATTGAAAAATACCGGTTGTATCACCATTTTTAATAATGCTAAAACTTTTTTCATCATTTAAAGGAATTTGAGATAATTTTAAATTTAAAAAATAATGTTTACTTACTTGTTGTAAAATATTTTGCAAAATAGTTAAATTACGTAATCCTAAAATATCCATTTTTATCAAACCAAGAGCTTCTAGGGTTTGCATTGGAAATTGCGTTTGATAAATACCTTGAAATCCTAATTGTAATGGAATAGCAGTAACTAATGGTGCACTTGTAATAACGATTCCTGCTGCATGAGTACTAGTTTGTCGTGGAAAACCAAGAATTTCTTTGGTTAAAGTAAACAATAAAGGATACTTATTTGCATATCATGCTAATTTTGGTGATTGTTTAATAGCCATATCTATTTCAAAATTATATTGAATTGGTATTAATTTTGTCATTTCATTAATATCTTCAATATTAACTTGAAAAACTCTTCCCAAATCACGAATTGCCATTTTACTAGCAATTGTTTGAAAAGTAACAATATATGCAACATGTTCTTTGCCATATTTTTGATGAATATATTTAATAACTTCATCTCTTCTTGTATCTTCAAAATCGATATCAATGTCTGGTAATGATATTCGTTCTGGATTTAAAAATCTTTCAAAAATTAAATTATAAGCAATAGGATCAACACCAGTAATTCCTAAAACATATGCCACTAAACTACCAGCAACACTTCCTCTACCTGGTCCAACCATTATATTCTTGCTTTTTGCAAATTTAACATAATCATTAACAATTAAAAAATAATCAGCAAAACCCATTTCATTAATTACTTGTAATTCATATAAAACTCTTTTAACGTATGTTTCAGGAATTTCACGACTTTGAAAATGCGCTTCTAATCCCTGCTTACATAATTCTTGCAAATATAAATTACTAGTAAGATTATTAGGGCAAGTAAATTTTGGTAAACTTAATTCTGCACTATTTGGCTTATTTTTAGGAAATTTTAAATTACATAATCAAATAACCTTTTCAATGTTTTCAATAATTTCATTTGGATAATGTTGCATTAAATCTTGTTTAGTTTTATATAAAAACTCATTACTTTTTGATAAATCTTCTGATTTTAATGTTTTTTGTTCTTTAATAGCTTGTAAAATTTGATAAATACGATGTTGTTTTTCATCTAAATATAAAACCAAATCAATTGGAATAATATTAGATGTAATCGATTTTAATAAAGTAATATTATCCATATCACTAGGTACTAAACCAAAATAAACTAGTTCATGACCTGTTGAATTTAAAATATCATAATTATTTTTAATATATCTAATATTTTTGTTATTAGCATGAATAATAACTAAAACTTCACGTGTTTGATTAAGATATTTTTTTACATCATTAGTAGTAACAATATTATTATTAGTACTAATAATAGTAGAAAGCTCTATTAATCTTTGATAACCAGCATATGAAGTTGCCATAATAGTTAATTCAACTTTATCAGTAGTACTTTCTCAAACGCAATTTAAACCAATTAATGGTTTAATTTCATTCTCTATACATAAATTACAAAATTCATAAGCACCATACATTATATTTTTATCTACTAAAGATAGAACTTTTAAATTATTTTTTTTAGCAAATTCAATATAATCACTTATTTTAATAGTTGATGAAAGAAATGAATAATTAGAACGAACATTTAAATTAACTATATATTTCATACTATCCCCTACAATTCTTGAATGACTTATATTACAAGTTAATTTTAACATCATTTTATCTTGCTAGGTTATTCTTAAGTTATTGTTTTCAATACAAAACTATTTAAAACACTTAAAATAAACTTTTTTAGAAATAAAATTTATATTAAAAAAGAAAAAATAAACATTATTTTTTTCAATAATTAATAATAAATAACTTGGAAAAATTATAATATATTTTTTGCATATTAAAACCAATAATATGATAAAATCTGCATAAACTTAATATAAGTTTTCAACTTATTACTTCATTTTAAAGTAAGTGAGTTTGTTATTTTTAATCAAATAAGGAGAAAAAAATGGACATTCAAAATATTAATTTAATAAAAGCTGCTAAAAATGGTGATCTACAAGTAATTAAAAAAAATTAAAAATGGTGGCAATGTTAATTATATATGCGATGATATAACCGCTTTAATATGAGCAGCGCAAAATGGTCATTTAGATGTAGTTAATATCTTAATAGATAATGATGTTAATATTTATCATGTAGTTAAAAATAGACCTGATCCTTGAATATTAAATAATATTAATGGACAAATAATTATAGCCAAATATTTAAAAACAAATGGTTATTATAACTATGCTAATCTTTTACTAGATACTATTGAAAATGGTGATACAGCTTTAACAATAGCTGCTAAAAACAAACACCCAAAAATAGTTGAAAGATTAGCCTATGAAATTTATGAACAAGAAATAAAACAACGATATAAATTTGGATTACCTACTATTCTTAATGTTACAACCAATAAAAATAATTTTGAAGTTAAATCTCTTCAAGAATTAGCAAATGAAGTACAAAAAATAACAACCAATATTGATTTTAGAGAACCAAATCCATATCAAAAATTACAAATAAATTTAAAACTTGCTCAATTAGAAATTGATAAGAAAAAAATAAATGAAATCAATAAAAGAATTGAAAAAACAAAATTATTAGTAAATGAAATAAATGCAATCGATTTACAAAATCAACCTTCAACAAGTAATCAAAATACTTATTGTAATATTTTATAGTTTACTATTAAAAAATAACAAAAAGAGTGAAACTTCACTCTTTTTTTATATTTAAAGTAAATAAACTGCAATTTATTAAAACTATTAAATTATTAATAATTTTATTTATATTTTTTCAATATCTTTAAAACTATTTATTAAAATTTGTTCTCAATCAATTATTTGCTTTAAATCATTTTCTAAAAGTTCACATTCTTTAATCTTTGGTTGTGTAACAGGGTTTTTGGGAACAAATAATGAACAACAATCAGCGAATGGTAAAATTGATGTTTCATAAGTACCAATTTTTTTAGCAAGATTAATAATATCAACTTTATCTTCGGCAATTAAACTACGCAAAATTGGTAAATTGCTAACAATATTAATAACATTAATACTTGCTAATGTTTGTGAAGCAACCTGACCAATTGCTTCACCAGTTGCTAATGCTTGAATTTTATATTTTTCTGCAAATAAACTAGCAATTCTAATAAACATTCTACGCATTAAAGTAATACGATAACTTTCTTTCTTAATATGACTTAATTCATTTTGCAAGTTAGTAAAATTGCAAATATATAAATTTTTACTACCAGCATTATAAGGTGCTAAAATTTGAACTAAAGTTTCTACTTTTTTTAATGCTGTTGGTAAAGTAAAAGGTGGAGTAGCAAAATGTAAATATTGAACTTGTAATCCTCGTTTCATTAATTTATATGCTGCTACAGGGGAATCAATACCACCGCTCAATAATAATAACACTTTCCCTGAACTACCTACTGGAAATCCACCAGCACCAATAATTTTATTTGCAAATAAATAAATATCATCGTTATTAACTTTGATATTTATTTTTAAATCAGGATTAGTAACATTAACTTTTAAATCTGTTTTCTTTAAAATTATAGAAGCTATAATTTTAACTATTTGTTCTGAATTTAATGAAAAACTCTTATCACTACGACTAACAAAAAGTTTAAATGTTTTAAAATTTGTTAGATCTTGACTTAAAATTAATGATATTACTTTTTCTGATAATATTTCCATATTTTTAGCAATTCTAAAAGCAGGTGATAATGAACTAATACCAAATATTATCACCAAAATATTAATAACATCATTCATTACATCAAGAGATAAATTGGTTAGTTCCATCCGATCATGAAAATGAATAATATTTATTTGTTTATAATCACTAAGAGCATACTTAATATTTATTTTTAATTGTTTAATAAAATCAATCCGATTTTTACTTTTAGTTGTTAATTCACCATAACGAATAATAATAATAATTGGTACCATTTAATTTTCCTCTTTTTTAAAATTTATTCCATTAATTCCAATAATAATGTTAATGCTTTTTGATTATGATTATTAGTGATATTATTTTCAATTTCATTAAATTTACTATTAAGTTGCTGATTAATTGAACGATGACGATTAGCATAAACAAGAGTTAAATGTGATAATTTATGAATAGTAATTTCCATTTTTAATTCAGTATAAAGATGAAAAATTTTATTTTGTAAATCATTAAATTTACTAAAAGAAGAATTATCATAATTTCCATTTTTAAAATTTAAAATAGTATCATTTATTAAATATTGTAAATCACTAAACTTTTCTTTATAAATTTCATTTAAATAATAAAAATTAATATTATTTAAAATATTATCAATTTGTAACATCATTGAATTGATTTTATCAACATAAGTTTTAAATTTAATTTTTGCTTTATTTTGTTCATTCAACAATTTATTATACTCTTTTAAACTATTAAAAACAACAATACTATTTTCAAATAACGCCGCTAATAACATCACTAATGTTTGATAACTAGTATTTTTTATTGATTTTTGATGTTCTATGATTAATAAATTATCAAAATGATTAACAGTAGCAAGTTGTTTATTAATAATAGTTTCTAAGTTAGTTATTTTGCTATTTTCTATCATTTTAGAATTAATTTTATTTGAAAGAGCAATTTCATTTTTAATAGCTTCAAATATTTCATTAAAATTAAAACTCATAACTAAAAATTTTTCATAATTTTGTTTAAAAATATTATAAAATATTTGTTCTTTATCAATTTTATTACTAAAAGTGGCAATTAATTTTAATATTTCTTGAGTGTTAACCTTAACTTTTTTGTATTGTAAATTATTAATTTGTTTATTAATAAAACTTAACTTTTCATCAACGTTTGCTACTAATTGTTCATATTGTAAAAGTAAAGTATTATTTATTTTTATCATTTGATATTTATTTTTTAAGGCAGCCATTTTCTGTTTAATTTCATATGTTATAATATAACGAAGTGTTGGTAAATTATCTAAAATTTCTGCCAATGTTACAACAGCAATCGCAATCTCACTTAAAATAGTAATAATTTGACTAACATTAATAGCATTAATATTTGTTTCTAATTCTTTAAACATATCATTAATTATCTTAATAACTTCATCTAATTGTTCTCGATTAAGATCGTTTTGTAAATTAATCTTGATCATTTGATCTTGTAAATAATTAAAATTTTGTTTAAAAAATAATTGATATTCTCGTAATAATTGATCAATACTAATAAAATAATCTATTTCAATTGTTAATAACTGCAACTGATTTTTTAAATTATTACTCTTATTATGCATTCTATACATTAATTTATATCTTTTTCATAATTCTTTATTATTTTGTAATTTTAAAATTTGAATATAATTTTTAAAAACCTTATTTAAATCTTTTTTTAAAAAAAGATTATAACGACTAATTCAAATTCCTAAAATAGAACTATATTGTTCATTTGCTTGTACCATTTGATTAATACGATTTAATCTTTCTTTAATATTAATATTTTGAATATATTGCAAATTTTTATAAACCATAAATTGTTTATTTTTATACGAACTAAAAATTACTAATAAACTTGTTAAAACAATAACAGTAAAAATTAATAAACTAATAATAGTTATTATAATAATTTGTGCACTAGTTAATTTATAAATTTTTATTAACATTAACATAGTTTTTTCTCCTTTCCTTATATTTTAAATATATTAAAAGATATTAATCTTTTATTTTATTATTACTTCTAAAATATTTAATAATATCAACTAAACCTAAAAATAACATTTGTGGTTCATAAATATAAGAAAAATCAAAATAAGATTTTAAAATTGGTACACTACCTCCTGTTAAAATTACAGGTAAACTAATATTTGTTTCATTTTGAATCCTAACAACAATACTATTAATCATTGCACTAAAACCATAACCATAACCAATTGATAAAGCATGATTAGTATTTTTACCTAACATTGATTGATAATGTTGCATTTCAAAATCGACAAGTAAAGCAGCATTATCAATCAATGCATCTTTACTTGTACTAAATCCAGGTCCAATAATAACGCCAACCAAAACATCATTAACAACAATACTATAGGTAGTAGCAGTTCCCAAACTAACAACTATCGCATTGTGATACTTAGTATAAGCAGCATATGATAATGCTATCAAATCACTACCTAATTGGCGATTTTCTAAATTAAGTTTTAAAGGTAAAAAACTTAGCAAATTAAAATCAACAATTAACGGTTTTAAATTATATGTAAAAACAATTAATTTTTCTATTATTATTAAAAAATTTGGAACAACACAACTAATAACAGCTTCTTCAAAATGTAATTGTTTATTTAATTTAAATGCTTTTTTCAATTGATCAATTGCAGTTTTACTTTTGGTTTCTATTACTGCTCATTGTTCAATAATTTCACTATCATTAATCATAGCAATCTTAATTAATGTATTACCAATATCTACTAATAACAAACTTTTCATTATTATACTTGTTGAACCATTTCTTTAGTTGAAGCTAATTCATCATATAGTGTACGAACAAGATTATTTAAGTTTTCAACTTGTAAAAACTTACCACTACGAGCTATTGAAACAGAACCATTAGTTTCACTGACAATAACTGATACTGCATCGGTTTGCTCTGATATTCCAATAGCAGCACGATGACGTGAACCAAATTGACTAGATATTTTTTTATTAGTTAGTGGAAAATAAGTAGAGGCACATTCAATACGACCTAAACGAATAATAACTGCACCATCATGCAATGGTGAACCTTTAATAAAAATAGACTGTAATAGTTGTGAAGTAACTTCACCATCAATTTTTACTCCCAAATCAGTATATTCATTTAATGAAACATTCCTTTCAATAGTAATTAGTGCTCCAATTTTTTCTTCTGCTAATTTAATCACTGCTTCTGCTAAAACACTTGCTAACATTCTTTTTTCTGAAGTTGCTAGTAGTTTCATATGAGATTTATTTCTTGTTGTTCATCAAACTTTTTTACCACGAATAAAAGTATTCATAACTATTAAAATAAGAATTGTCATTAATAAAGAAATGGTTATTCCAAATAAAACCGCTATTTCAGCAATAACTGTTCCAATATCTGCTGAAATTACAGTCGAAATAATATTTAACGGTAATACACTCATATTAAATACCACCATTCCTTTATTTTTTGATTCCACTACTTTAATTATAAAGTAAAAAAATTATTTTTGATATTATTAGTATAACAACTTATCATAATTTACAAAATACTCCTTTTAAATTTATTTTTAAAAGGAGTATTAATATTACTAATAATTTTAGATTTTACCTTATATAAGTTTATAAAATTATTATTTGTTAATTATCTTTATTTACTATAAATTTGGTACAGTTTTATGAACATTATTTTTATTTACTACCGATAATATTGGTAAATTCTCATTTACTTCTGCTTTTATTGAAAAATCGTTATCACTATCTTTACTATTTTCTCTTGAAGATAATTTATTTTGTAATTTTTCAATTAATTTTAGTGAATTTGATAGTTTTTCCTGTAATCATACTGATGCTACTGATATATCTGTGATTGTTACTGTTGCGGATTCTGTTTTTAATTTTTCTAATTTTTCTGATGCATTTGATAATTGTTCTTCTAATTTTTTTAAAGATTCTACTAATTCTTTTAATATTTCATCTTCTCATAGTTTTTCTTTTAATGTTTGTAATACTTTTAATGCTGTTAATACTTTTGTTTCTAATGTTTTTATATCTTGTAGTTTAATATTTTCTGTCTCATCTTTTAATTTTTCTTTTGCTTTATTTTTTGTTTTACTGGTTTTGATTGATTCTATTCCTTCATATATTACTTTCCCTAACCTAACTAGTGTTTTCAGTAAGATTGCAATTGATTTAGCGTCCATATTTTATTCACCTTTTTCTAATTAAATAAAAAATCTACTACTTTAAAATTAAAATAATAGGTTTAAAAACTTATATTAAGTTTATAAAATTATTGTAATATAGTTTTTTATAATATTATATTTTTATACAAATTAACATCGTTAAATGTTTTTAATATTTAATTCTAAACTATCAAATCAAAAACTAATTAATATTATTTTTAATAATATCTGTTATTTCTTTAACAGCAATATCTAAGTCATCATTAATAACAATATAATCATATTCATGTTGAACTTTAAATTCTTCTTTTGCTTTATTTAACCTTTTCTCAATAATTGCTTCTGACTCACTAGCACGCATACGAATTCTTTGTTCTAATTCTTGATAAGAAGGAGGCATAATAAAAATACTCATAATATCATTGCGATGTTCATAATTTTTTAAAACTTGACTAGCACCATCAACCTCAATTTCTAAAATAACATTATAACCTTGATTTTGCAAATTTAAAACATAACTCTTACTAGTACCATAGTAATTACCAATAAAATTTGTATATTCTAAAAAATCATTACCTTTAACATGATTTAAAAAAGTTGATACATCAACAAAAAAATAATTAATGCCATCTTGTTCTTTATTACGTGGTTTTCTTGTTGTCATCGAAACTGAATATGCTAAATTTAATGATTTATCAGCAAATAATTTAGCAATAATTGCACCCTTACCAACACCACTTGGTCCAGAAAGAATAATTAATTTTCCTTTTTTTTGTGCCATTTAGATTCTACTTTCTACTTTTCATAAAATTGAATTATTTTAATATATATTTTACCGTATTTTTTATTAGATACTACTTTAAAATGGAAATTTAATTGTAAATTTTCAAGTGGTACATTTGTTTCTAAAACAATTAAAGCATTATTAGCAAGTAAATTATTTTTATAAAAGAAATCAATAATTCACTGTTGACAAGTAATATTTACAAACGGTGGATCAATAAAAACAATATCACACTGTTGTACTAGTGTTTTACTAAAAACTTGATAATCCAAATTACTTAATTTAACTTGTTCTTGTAAATTACAAGCAAAACAATTTTGATTAATAATATTACAAGCAGCTTTGTTAATATCATTTGCAAAAGCAAATTTTGCCCCTCGTGATAAACTTTCAAGAATTAAATTACCACTTCCAGCAAATAAATCAACAACAATTTTATCTTCAAAACTACAATAATTTAACATAATATTAAAAATATTTTCTTTAATTCGATTTAATGTTGGCCGTGTTGATAAACCATCTAAAGTAATTATTTTTTTTCCTTTTAATTTTCCAGCAATAATTTTCATGTTTTCTCCAAAATTTAGTTTATAATAATTTTATCATTAAATTTGATAAAAGCAAATTAGTTTAATTTATTATTTATTACAAACTGATGAAAGGATCTGCAATGTTAAACAAATTACAAAACGAAGTACCATCAGCATCTTGAATTACTGAAGATACAAAACCTAGTTTATTAAAACCTTGTGCTGATGTTATTTTACCCTTAACACCTAAAGATGAAAATATTATGAAACGTATGATTGATTGAGTAAAAGCATCACAAGATAAAGAATTTAATGCTAACAACATTTTAACCGAAGCTATTGGTATTGCTGCACCACAAATTGGAGAAAATATAAAAATGTATTATATTTTATTACCAATTCCTGATAAAAATGAAAAGATTATTTACTATGAACATGCATTAATAAATCCAAAAATCATTGGTAAAAGCGAACAAATAGCTTATTTAAAAAAAGGTGAAGGTTGTTTAAGTGTAACTAATCACCCTCATGAAGGTTTAGTTCCACGTAATTATAAAATCAATGTTACAGGTTATGACTATTTAAAAAAGAAGAAAGTAACTTTAACTGTTAGAGGTTATGAAGCAATTGTTTTTCAACATGAGCAAGACCATTTAGAAGGAAAACTCTTTTATCATCACATTAATAAGGATAATCCTTGACTTAATGATGATAAATGGATTATGATATAAAGTAGAATGATAAACTTAAGTTTTTAAATTGTTTTATTATAGTTAAATATAATATACCAAATAAGTAATAAGTAAAAACATGATTAAATTCATTACATTTTTTTATGTTATGTTTTATGTTATTTTCTTATAATTTTAAAATGAATGAAGGAGAAAAAATATGAGTGATACATCGACAAAAAATACTATACCAGTTAAAAAGTTCGTCACGAAAATCTTTGCGCTTGGTGGGCTAGAAGAAGTTGGAAAAAATACTTATGTAATTGAACAAGATAATGAAATTATTATTATTGATGCTGGAGTAAAATTTGCTGATGCTTCTATGCCAGGAATTGAAGCAGTAATTCCTGATTATAGCTATCTAAAAGAAAATAAACATAAAATTAAAGGAATATTTATTACTCATGGTCATGAAGATCATATTGGTGGTATACCATACTTATTAAAAGACATTAGTGATATTCCGGCTATCTACGCTCCTAATTTAGCAGTAGCTTTAATTCGTCATAAAATTAAAGACAAAGGGATAAAATCAAAAATAAAAATAAATATTGTTGATGGTAATAGTAAAATTAAAACTAACAGATTTATTATTAGTTTCTTTGCTGTTAATCATTCAATTCCTGATGCATATGGAATTTGTGTAGAAAATTCAAATGGAACTGTTGTAACAACAGGTGATTATAAATTCGATTGAACACCTTTAGGTCATAAAGCAGACATTGATAAAATGGCACAAATGGGTCAAAAAGGAGTAACATTATTTTTAGCAGATTCAACCAATGCTGAAGTACCCGGTTATACAATGACAGAAATGCTTGTTGTTAAAAGAATTAGTGAAATATTTGCTAAAGCGAAGGGCAGAATTTTAATTTCTACTTTTGCTTCTAATGTACACCGTTTACAACAAATTATTGAAGTTGCAACAAAACATAATAGAAAAGTTATTGTTGTTGGAAGAAGTTTAGAAAGAATAGTTAATGTTATTCGTCAAATGGGACATTTAAAAGTTCGCGATAGTTCATTTATTAAAGCAGAAGAAGCTAAAAAATATGATAATAATCAAATTGTTATTATTTGTACGGGTTCCCAAGGTGAACCAATGGCAGCATTATCAAGAATTGCTAATCGCGAACATCGTCAAATAAAAATTATACCCGGTGATACAGTAATATTCTCTTCATCGGCAATTCCCGGTAACCGTGCTGACGTTGAAAGAGTAGTTAATAAACTAACACGACTTAGTGCGATTGTTGAAGAAAATTCACCATTAAATTGATTACATACTTCTGGTCATGCTTCACAAGAAGAACAAAAACTAATGTTAAATTTAATTAAACCATCATACTTTATGCCAATGCATGGTGATTATAGAATGTTAAAAGTTCATAAAGAAACAGCTGTATCAATTGGAATCCCTGAAGAAAATATATTTATTTGTGCTAACGGTGATCCAATTATTATGGATAATGGTAAATGTTCTTTAAGTGATAAACGCATTGCTGCTGATCCTATTTATGTTGATGGTGGTAAAGATATGTCAGGAGTAACAACTGCTGCAGTAATCCGTGATAGACAAATTCTTTCTAAAGATGGTTTAATTGCAATTGTTGTTTCTATTGATTCACAAAATAATAAATTATTAGCACCACCAACGTTTATTTCTCGCGGTTCTTTCTATGTTCGCGATGCAGCACCTTTAGTATCTGAAGCAATATCATTATTAACAAAATCTATTAATGAAGTATTAAAAAGCGAAAGACCTACTTTTGCCACAATAAAAAATGCTATCAAATCAACATTAGCACCTTATATATTTAAAAAGAAAAGAAGAAACCCTTTAATTATTCCTGTTATATTAAATAAAAAATAGTTTTTAAAACTATTTTTTATTTTTTTGATATATTTTTTTATCTGTCAATGATTATATTTGGTTGCAAATAATAAAGCAGTATTGCCATTTACATCTACATCATCAATATTAGCATTATGTGCTAATAAAGTTTTAACTATATCCAAATATCCATTTTTAGTAGCAACAATTAAAGCGGTTTCTTCAATTATATTTTCATGATTAACATTAGCGCCATTTTTGATTAAAGTATTAACTACTTCTAAATGACCTTTTTCAGCAGCTCACATTAAAGCACTCAAACCATCAATAGTTACATGATTAACATTAGCGCCATTTTTGATTAAAGTATTAACTACTTCTAAATGACCTTTTTCAGCAGCTCACATTAAAGGCGTATAACCAAACATATTTTTTCTATTAACATTAGGATAATTTGTTAATAAGGCATTAGCTATTTCTAAATAATTAGATTTAATTGCTAATATTAAAGCAGTATTACCATTTATAGAGACATGATTAATATTAGCGCCATTTACTAGTAAATCATTAACTATTTCTGTATATCCATTTTTAGCAGCCACTAACAAAGCAGTTTCGCCATATCGATTTTCATGATTAACATTAACATTAAGTGTTAATAAAGTTTTAACTATTTCCAAATTTCCATTTTCAGTACTTAAAATTAAAGCAGTATTACCAAATTGATCCTCACAACTAACATTAGCATTATGTTCTAATAACAGATTAACTATTTTTGTATAATTTTTTTTAGCAGCTAAGATTAAAGCAGTATTACCATTTACAGATATGTAATTAATATTAGCATTATGTTCTAATAAAACATTAACTATTTCTAGATAACCTTTTTCAGCGGCCCACATTAAAGACGTATAACCAGTTCTATCAATATAATCAATATTAATATCATATTTTAATATTTTATTAACTACATCTAACTTTTTATTTTTAATAGCTTCTATCATTTTTGCTTCTTTGTTATTAATATTTATATTTATTCCAAATATTTCTCTAACTCACTCAAACATATTCTTTTCCTTTCATTGTTTTTTTAAAAACAATGTATTTAAAATATTATTCTTTAAAATTTACCTTCATTATATATTTTTTTCTCCATTTTACAATGTTTAATACCAGCGTCCAAAAATATTTCAGACCAAACTTTATAACCCAAATTTTTATAAAAATTTAGTGCTTGAATTTGGGCATAAAGAGATATAACTTTAAATTGATTTTTAATTGCAACTTTTTCCATAAATTCCATTAATTTTTTACCAATACCCAATCTACGATATTCTTGCAATATACACATTCTTTCAATCTTTACAATATCTTCAACTTTTCGCATTCTACTAGTAGCTATTGGTTTATCATTATCATCAAAAACTAAAAAGTGAATCGATACATCTTCAAATTGATCAATTTCTTCTTCAAAAGGAACCTTTTGCTCATTAACAAAAACTTTTTTTCTAATCAAAAATGCTTGTTCTAATATTTCAATATTATTAACTATTTCAATTTTCATGTTTTCTCCTTAAATATAAATAATATTTTAAATTAATTATATAATTAATTTTTAAATTTAATTTAACAATTAGTAAATTTTACCAATTAATAAGTGAATTTTTAATTAGTGCTATAATTTAAGTAAGCGATTTTAAAAAATATTTTTTTTGGGGGAGGGAATAAATTTTGGAAGTACAAAAAATTCAATTTAAAAAATTACGACCGCATAATTTTTTGGGAGGGCAATATTTTGTTTTATTATTTTTTTGAATAATATTTATTACATTACTAATTACTGCATTAGTCTTATTTTTAAATGAAAGAACAAGAATTGATAAAGAAAATAATGTTAAAGAACTACTAGAACAAATTGCTAACGCAAAACAAGAAAGTGACAAAACTCCTTTCTATAAAAATTAATGACTATTTATTATCCATTAATTGATTTTTCATTAATGTCATTTATTTTTACTCAACATGATGATGCACCAATAAGTGACTGAGGAAGTGCATGAACACAACGTTTAAATAGTATTAATACTGCTTATTCATATATCTTTATTACAATTTTAATCGCTTTAATTGCTTTACTTTTTTATATTATTATAATCATTAAACTTTATCGTCGTCGAGCATTTCAAAGAAAATATGGTTTAACAACTCAATTTGCAAATGATTATCCAATTTATGATATTAAAATGTATCTAGGTTTTACAGTTAATTTAGCTATTGTTTTTAGTTTTTTCAATTTTCTAACAACTATCATTGTATTAATTTATGGTATTAACTTCTTATTTCTTTTGATATATTTTAAAAATTAAAACAAAAATATTAATTATGCATAAATGATGAAAAACACCAAACTTTGCTTTATTTTTATCTGTTATTTTATTCCAAAATGGTTATACTTTATTAAAATCAATATTTGCTCAAAAGTTTAATGTTAACTTAGACTTAATTTTATCAATTATTTTACCAATTGGAACAATTACCATCTTTATTACCTTATTAATCAAAAATATGCTTAATTCACAAGTTACAGCAGTAAAAAATGCTATTAAAACAATTGGTGCTAAAATTAGTGCTTTTCAAATTTTCTATTATACACAAAAAGAAAAATCTTTAGAAGACTACATGTTTGTTAGTCAGTTGCCAACACTTGTTCGTATACCATTACAAAATAATAGCATTAACACCAAACAAGCAGTAATGCTAATGGCAACTATTGATGAAACAATAATATTTTTTAAAAAACACTTTCATAAACCAAAAGAATTAAACTATATGCTTTTTCACTTATTTAATAGAATAACTGATATTGAAGAAATTGAAGAAATCAAAAATAATATTCTTAAAATAGAAAAAAATAATTTATCAAAATTTAACAAAAAAGTTTTAAAAATAGTTAATACCATAGAAAATAATAAAATTTGTTATAATTGAGTAGAGTAATTATGATATGAGGAAAGGAAGTTATATACATGTGACCATTTAAAAAAAGGGATAAAACCGGAGAAGCAAAAGATCAAAAAAAATGTGATGGTTGTGGGAAAATGAAAAGTTCATCTGAATGTACTAAAGCAGCAGATGGTAAATGTTTGTGTAAAGATTGTGCTAAATAAATATATTAAATAAGTGTGTCATTAACACACTTATTTAATATATTTAGAAAGGAAGGATATAATGAAATGATTCAATAAAAAAAACAAAAAAACTGATGATGAACCTTTAACAAAAACCGTAAAATATTTTAATTGCGAAATGATGTTTGAACCTTTTGACATTCTTGATACAAAAGAAGGGAAATCTTTATGTAAAAAATGTTTCATTAAAGAAGAAGAAAAATAAATTAATGATGTGTTTAGCAAAACACATTTTTTATTATTTAAAATAAAATAAATAACTATTTTCACAATATTTTATTATAATTACTATGATAAATTAAATTAATTAAAAGGAGAAAAAATGAACATTTTTATAGAAATATTGGGGTATCTTGTAGCCATTTGTATTCCTTTGCCATTCTTACCACAAACTATTAAACTAATTAAAACAAGAAATACTTCAGGTCTTTCTATTTTTTCATATAATATCTATCAACTGGGAGGTCTTACTTTTTTAATATTTGGCATACTTCGTAATGATATTCCCATGATTACTTGTCAAACTATTACTGCTATACTAAATTTCATAATAATTGGGATTATTGTTAACAATTTAATTAAACAAAAAAATAAGGAGGAAAAAAATGTCTAATATTCAATTGATATTATTGGATATATAGGTGCCTTTTTTATTTCGGTTGCCTTTTTACCACAAACTATTAAACTAATTAAAACTAAAAACACAAAAGGTTTATCGTTAATTTCTTATAGCATATATCAAATAGGATTAACTTCATTCATAATTTATGCTAGTTTAATTAAAAACATTCCCTTACTAGCAGCAAATGCCTTTGGCACAGTTATTAATATCATATTATTAACATTAATAATTTATAATTTATACTATAATAATAAAGATAAAAAGAACAATTTAACTTCCAAAAAATAAAATTTTTATTAACATAATACTTGCACAAGAATGGAGAAAAAAATGGAACATATTAATCTATTAGGAACTTTTATTTTTATTATCATTGGTTATTTAATTGGCTCAATCTCACCTTCAATTATTATTAGTAAAATAAAATTTAAAACCGATGTTAGAGATTATTACTCTAAAAATGCTGGTGCTACTAATTCAACACGAGTTATGGGTGGTAAATGAGGAGCTATTATTTTAATTATTGATGGTTTTAAGCCCGCTATTCCTATTTTAATTGCATACGGTTTAACCTTTATCAATATTACTAATCCTAATTATGAAACAATGTTTAAACAAGCATATATTTATCCAACTGGTCTTGCTGCAATTATTGGTCACTGTTGACCACTATTTTATGGTTTTCGTGGTGGTAAAGGAGCTGCATCTTCATTAGGAGTACTATTAATGATTAATCCTATTTATTGCGTTATCACAATTGCTAGTTGATGATTTATTTTATATTTAAGTAGAATGTCATCTTTATCTTCAATGTTAATGATGATACTTGCTTTTATCTTATCATGAATACCGAATATGCGACTGCATGCTTTTCTTTCCCAACAAGACACTCAATACTATATTGTTAATATAATTATGGCTCTAATTTGAATATTAATTATTATTCGTCATTGAGATAATTGTAAAAGAATTCTTAATCATACTGAACGTAAAGTGACTATTTTTGATAAAAAAAATAAAAAAGCAAATGAAGAAAAAAAATAAAAAATCATCTCTTTATACAAAATTAATAAAAATATTTTTTTAAAAAATGCTTGTTTTATGTTTAAAATTAATGTATTATTATAATCGTGTTGACTTAACATTGTTAATATTCTCTCCGATATTAGCTTTGTTTAAGCCGAATTATATTTAAAGGAGAGTTGTCAAATATGGAACAAATTAAACAAGATGAATTGATTAAAAAATTTCGCTTAAATGCCAAAGATACTGGTTCTTCTGCAGTTCAAATTATTAATTTAACAAAAAGAATTTTAGAATTAACAGCCCATCTACAAGTACAAAAAAAAGATATTACTGCAAAACGAAGTTTGTTAAAAATGGTAGCAAGCAGAAAACGCTTCTTAAAATACTTTAAAAAACAAGATGTTGCTACATACAATAAATTATTAACAGCACTATCACTAAAAGATAACTAATATTAAATCAGTATTTACTTATTAATACTGACTTTTTTATATACATCTAAATAATATTAAACATAGAAATAGATTTACAAATGATTTAAACGATAATAAAATTAATACTAAAAGTGTTATAATATAATTATAATTTAATATATGTTTCTAACCCATTTATTTTTCACTAAAATAAATGGGTTTTTGATTTCAAAAAGGAGGAACAAAATAATGAATGATAAAGATATTAATGGTGAAAAAATAATATCAGTTATTTTAAATTCTGTCACTTCATATCAAAATATTACATATTTTAATTATTGGGATTATATAATTAAAAAAGAAAAAATTAGTTCTGAAATAAAAAAAGAGATCAATAATTTAATAGAAAAAATGCTAATCTAAATTATACAAACGAAAATGGTGATAGTCCTTTAATAGTAGCAAGTCACTATTATCAACTTATAGATTCCATTAAAATTTTAATAGAAAATGGCGCTAATATCAACCACGCAAACCAAGCCTTGCATTTAGCTGCTAAAAATGGACTAGCACAAATAGTTAATACTTTACTAATAAATAATGCAAATATTCATTTCATAAATCAAAATGGTGATACGGCTTTGACAATCATTATTAATGATAGTTTATTTTATGATAAAAACATAAAAAATATATTAGAAAACATATTTTATCAAGAATATGAAGAATATATTACAAATAAGGCGAAAGTAGAAATTATTAAATACAGGCCAGAATTTTCAAATAATGAGTTATTTCATGATATTAAAGATAATATATTAATACATTTAAATACAAATAATTCAGTAAAAAATATAAAAGAAAATTTAATATTAATTGGATTAAAAATCGATAAGAAAAAAATTTTTTAAAAATTGAACAAAGAATAAAGAAAATATTTAAATGTAACATTAATAAATTAAATACTAATCAAGAAAAAGAAAAAAATGACAGAAAAAAATTAAACAAGAATTAAAAGAAGAAAATTATCCACAAAATAAGCCATCAACAAGCGGATATATAAAACATTAAATTTATCACAAATATAATGAATAAAAATAGTTACCATTATGGTAACTATTTTACAATTTATATTTAATAAAATTATCGTTTTTTAGTAGTACTTTGTTGACGTTTCATTGCTTGCATTACTGATTTAATTTGAGATTCAGTAGGTTTACGTCCCATTTGTAAATACATTGCACGAATCATATTTTCATTAATAGGAGGATTTTTCTGTAATTGTTTTTCGAAAATCTTCTTAGTAACAATAAAACCAACTAATCCACCAATTAACGCACTAGCAATGCCAATGATTAATACTGCTCACCAAACCATCATTATTAATTTCTCCTTACTTACTGTTTAAAAACTTATTAATTTTATCACACACTTGATTTGATGTAAAGCCATATTTTTCTAGTACTACCTTATCAGGAGCAGAAATACCAAAAGTACTTACGCCAATAACAAAGCCATTACCTGCAACATATTTATATCAACTATCTTTAGAACCCATTTCAATAGCAACTTTTATAATATCATTAGGTAAAATTTTATTTTGATATGTTTTATCTTGTTTATCAAAAATAAAAGTAGAAGGCATTGAAACTACACGAACATTAAGTTTTTGATCGTTTCATAGTTGTTCTTGACTAGCAATAGCCAACGAAACTTCACTACCGGTAGCAATAATAATTAAATCTAAAGCTTTACTACTCTTCTCTTTACTAATAATATAAGCACCTTTTTGAACTGCCTCAATATTACTATTTGCAAGTTGTGGTAAATTTTGTCTAGTAATAATAATAGCACTAGGGTTAGTTTTGCTAGATAATGCCATTAAATATGCACCAATTGTTTCTTTTGTATCAGCGGGGCGAATTACATTAAAATTAGGAATAGTTCTTAACATTGTTAGTTGTTCAACTGGTTCATGGGTAGGACCATCTTCGCCAACTGCGATACTATCATGACTAAAAATAAACAAAGATGGAATTGACATTAAAGCTGCTAATCGTAATGCAGGCTTTAGATAATCACTAAACACAAGAAAAGTAGAACCAAAAGGAATTGTGCCTTGATGTAACGTCATACCGTTAACAATAGCGCCCATTGCAAATTCTCTTACTCCATAATGAATATGTCTTCCTGAATGATCAAGAGGTAAAAAGTCTTTATCTGTTACTAATGCTTTAGTTGAGCCAGCTAAATCAGCACTACCACCAATTAATGTTGGACAATGAGCTGATAAAAGTTTTAAAATATTACCAGAGTCTACTCTTGTTGCTTGTGGATTTATTCCAATAATTGAAGTTCAATCAATTTTATTTAATTGATAATCTTCATTAAAAATTTCATTTTTCAATGCTGATTTAATTTCATTATACAATTTTGGATATAATTTTGCATATTTTTCAACTTTTTGATTTCAAACTAATTCTATTTTAGAACCATGATTAAGTGCTGTTTGTGTGAAGTAAGTACTTACTTCTTTTGGAACAGTAAATTCAGGATATTCTCAGTTTAAATTTTTAGCAACTGTTTTAATATCTTCCATTAAAGGAGAGCCATGAACACTGGGTGTTCCTTGTTTACTAGCCCCATAACCAATTATAGTTTTAATTTCAATTAAAGTTGGTTTATCACTAAGTTTTGCTTTTTTAATAGCTTCAGAAATAAGTTTATCATCTTCACCATCTTCAACTTTTAAATAATTTCACTCTAATGCTTGAAGACGCATTTTTAAATTTTCTGAATATACTAATTTAACAGATGAATTTAATTGAACATCATTTGAATCATATAAAATAATTAGTTTATTTAATTTAAAATGTCCAGCAAAACTAAGTGCTTCTTGCGCAATACCTTCTTGTAAATCACCATCACCACAAATTGCATATGTATAATGATCAATAATATTAAGATCTTTTTGATTATATTTAGCACCAAGAAAACTCTCAGTAAGCGCCATTCCAACAGCATTAGCGATACCCTGACCTAATGGTCCAGTAGCCGTCTCTACTCCATAGTCTAAATGATATTCGGGATGACCAGGTGTATTACTATTTAATTGACGGAATTGTTTTATATCATTGATTGTATATTTATAACCAGCATGATGTAATATTGAATATAATAAAGCACTACCATGACCTGCTGATAAAACAAATCGATCACGATTAAATCATTTTGGATTTTTTGGATTAAAAGATAAATGATTTTTGAATAAAGAAAAAGTCATTGGTGAAGCACCTAAAACAATACCAGGATGGCCACTTTTAGCAGCATTAACTGCTTGTACTCCTAACATACGAATTGAATTAATAGTTAATTTATCTAAATTAATTTTATTTTCCATAATTTCTCCTTAAATTTTTAATAGTTATTATTTAATATAATATTAACAATATTCTTAATAAAATAGGTAATTTTTTAAAAATAATTAAAAAAGTATAAATAATAATGACAAAAATATAATTTTATTTTAACTAATTTGAATCTTTGAACAAATTAAAAAAGAAAAGATCACCCCAAGATAAAAAAATAATATTTCATCTTAAATAAGATAACTCTTTTCTTAATATTTTACATTTGTGATGTTCTTGGTTTATTTAAATTTGTTAATGGTGCGTTTGTTGAGTCATTGTTTACTTGTTGTTTATTAAAAGCTTTTCCAGATGATTTTGAAAATAATGTCGGATTTGTTTTTGGCTTTTTACTACATGATTCTGATATTTTTTTCATTTTTTACTAATTTCTAATTCAATTTTCTTATTTTTATTAATTTTTCCAAAAGTTACTAATTTAATAAATAAATTTAAAAATTTATTTATTTTTTGTTGTTCTAAAACTTTAATTTCTTCTATTTCAGATTTTTTGATTACTTGCATTAAATTTGATTGTCTTTTTAATGATAAAGCCTCTAATGCAATCGCTCTATCAATATTTTCTCTTTCTTTCTCAGATACTTCTTCTGATTGTAATGTTTTATAAGGTTCATCAACAACTACAAAACCAAATTCATCATCTTCATTGGTTACTTGTAAATCTAAACTACTTTCATAAAGAGATGGTGAAATGGTTGGTTCGGAAATTATTGCCTTTTCTTGATGATTATTATTTGTATGTTGAATTTGACGTTGAACAATCTTACTTCCTTTGGGTCTTACTCCTTGTTTTAGTATTTCCTCTTCAGTAACTAATTTTACTTCTGTCTCTACTTTAAATGTTTGTGATGAGGGCATTGATGTTTCTTTAAATTCTTTTATTATTATGTCAGATTGTTTTTCTTTTTCTAACGATAATTTTTTTGCCAGTTCCACTTGTTCTTCTTCTTCTGATAATCTCATGATTTCATCAATAAGACCTGGTTCAATTGCAAGTTGTTCCATTTGTTCAAGTGTGAATGTTCTCATTTGTTCCATTGTAAATACTGGTGTTTATTTTTTATCAATCGCTTCTCTTTGCTCTTTTGTCAATGAACGAATTTGTTGTGTTGTGAATGCAAATGTTGGCGATAATTTTAATTTTCTAATATAAGTTTCAGCTGCCATTATTTTTTCTTCCTTTCTAAAAATAAAAAAACCCATTTATTTTAAAATGCTAAATTGTAAAGGTAAGTGCAACTAAATTATTTTTCTATCCAAATATTCGATTGGTGAAAGATAATTTAGTATTTTTCTTGGTCTTTGGTTTAAAGACAATATAAATTTATGAACTTCATTTTTATTAGTTTTTGAAAAAATAAATTTTTTAGGAAATTTTTCTCTAATTAAACCATTAGTATTTTCATTAGTACCTCTTTGTCAAGGTGAATATGGATTGGCAAAATAAATTTTTATATCTAAATTTTTTTCAAGTTGTTGTCAATTTGAAAATTCTTTGCCACGATCAAAAGTAATAGTTTTAACAATGTTTTTAGGAAGAATTGATAAATAATAACTAACATTTTTATTAATAACTTTAGTAGTTCTGTTTTTAACTAATATTGCTAAAGTAAATCGTGATACTCTTTCAACTAAAGTTATTAAACATGATTTGCTTTTACCTCGTGATGATACTATAGTATCTCCTTCTCAATGACCAAGTGTTATACGATCATTAACATTTATATCTCGTTCTTTAATTGATTTACCATTAAACTTGCCACGATTTTCTTTAGATTTTCGTTTTTTACCTTTTCTTCTTAAATTTTTACTAGTAACTTTATCAAGCATTCCAAAATAAATTCAAGTATAAATTGTTTTAAAACTAATAACTCACTCTTTATGAAAATTTTTAATTCTGCCATAAATTTGTTCAGGTGATCAACCTAATAGTAATTTTTGTTGTACATATTTTACTAAATTCTTATTTTTAAACTTATGAAAACTAATATGTGATTGTTTTCGATTTTCAGCTTTATTTTGTGCAATTAATGAAAAATAATGATTATTATCTTTATTTCTATTAATTTCTCGAATAATAGTACTAATACTTCGATTAAGATTTTTAGCTATTTCACTAATTTTAAATTTAAATTTCAATTGATTCTCAATATAAATCCTTTCATCTATGCCAAGATGTTTATAACTCATATAAAAACTCCTTACTTTTTTCTAAACTAAATTTAGCATTATGAAATTTTTATATGAGAATTTTTTGCAATTTTATTTACTTGCACTTACAAGTATAACTCAGCAAATTAAAATAAGCGGATTAAAAAACTTTATATTCTTTTGTAGAATATTATCATAATAATAATATTTTTCCAATAAATTCGTATTATTTTTTTCATTGAGTTATAAATAAATATTATAACTTAAAAAAGGACTTATTTAATATGCAAATTATTAATATTGAAACATATTGTAAAGTACGTTTAATACACATTATTTATTTAAGTTTTTTAGTTTTTGCTAATTTCAAATAAAATGTTTATAATTAAATCAACACTTTTTAATGACTAAAGTGTTATAAAATATATATTTATTAATTTTTTAAATAATTATTTAAAAAATAGAGGTATAACATTATGAATAAATATTTAATTTTTTTAAGTATGATACCACCTTTAACTTTTTTAGGAAACAATATTAATAATATAAATATTGAAAATACTGTACTAATAAATCAATTAGAAGAAAATAATGCTTCATTCAATAACCAATTTAACTATTTAAGCAATAGTGAGTGAATTACTAATCAATCAATAACAGATCATAAATTTTATAGTTATGATACATTATCTTTAGCAAAATACACTTTTCCTAAAGCAAGGAATACTTTTTTAGTAGATAACTATGGTAACCTAGTTTATAACCCTAATATAAATATTCCAGATAAAGATAAAGTAAATATTGAAAATACAAAACAAGAAATGAACAGCCACAAAAAAGTAACTATTATTAAAGATAATTATAATCCATATAGTAAAAGTGAATATTCTGATTCATACTTTACTGGTTATAATAATTGAAAATATATTCAACAAGGTGATATTGAAAAACATATTGATATTTCTAATCAAGCAGGTGCTGATAAAGTTGAACATAGCAATAATCTAAATGAAACACTAGGTTTATATTATATTGCTAAAGCAACACATGATAATAAAATTAGTAAGACAATAGCTAATAACTTAGCAATGTATTTTATTAATCAAACTAGTTTAAAAGGGCAAATTAATAATCAATTAACTAGTAACATTGTTAATTTAATTATTGATAATCAAAATGTTTATAATTTTTTGAATAAATCACCACTAACATTAACTACTAAAAACTATTCATTAAATTGAATTTTTGATAAAAGTAATAATCTAGTTGCTATTTATTATAATAATTGAAAAAACACTAATAATATTATTAATGATAAAATAAATTATTCTTTTTCAGATTGACATAATGGAACATCAATCGCTACTGATAATTCTAATGTTTATAATATTCTTAAGTGAAGCAATTATGCGAGAGACTGAAATACCTTCAGTAATATGTATCCAACTTTTTGTTTTATTAATTCATATTTCAAAGTATCAACTTCAACAGGAATTGAAAGTAGTCCAACACTATCAACTAATACTGCAAAAATTGAACAATATAAAAACCCTGGTAATGCTAATGTTCTTTTTATTGCTTATATTAATACTAAAGATGGTGGAGGATGAGGAACAGAAATTGCTCTTAACTTAGATCTTTGACATGATAATGATAATATTTACTTTCAATGGTATTGTTTTTTAACTTCTTCATTTGGTCGTATGACATATGTTAACATTGCATTAAACAACATAAATTTTGATAACATAATGAACAATTAATGACCTTTATTTACAATTTTTAATTAATAAACAAAATTAATAATAAGGACAAAGTTTATTTTGTCCTTATTATGATTATAAAGATATATTTTTTATTATTATAATAATTTAAGTAAATCTATTCGAAAAAATTTATCTAATTTTTCTCATCCAAGATCACGATTTTGTTCAGGAGTCATTATTCAACGACCAAAAGCTTCTGGAAATAAGTCAATATATGATGTTCTTCCATATCAACTTCTAACAATACCATAACTTAAAAGTTTTTGATAAGATTTATTATTAATCTTAGTTCCTTTTGCTAATGATGAAATCATATATTTTCTTGCATCAAAATTATTATTTTGTTTATTACGAATTAAAGAATCCAAAATATGACCATATTCATGTACCATAACTTCCATTCCATACTTTATATCTCTAAAAATATCTGTATCAAGTATTATTTTAGTATTACACATATTATTATTACAAGAACCAAAATATGCTTCTCCTGACATATTTATTTTTAGACTGTTCTCACAATTTTTGATCTAATTCAATTTTTTCTAACATTTTAAAAATATTATTTTTTCCATATAATTGAGCTAAAATATTATAAAAACGACATATTGCTGTTTTTAATTCATCAATGTTTGCATTTATATGATAATTACTAATTGTTTTAATAAATGATTCAAAATCAATTTTGCCATCAAATAAAAGATGATGATCATTAAATTGTTTTTTTAAATCTTCAAAATCTTCTAAATTATCATTATTATTTTCCAACTTTTTAAAAGCATTATTTGATTCTTCATTTGCTTTAAATTTAACTTGTTCATTTAAAATATTAATAAAATCATTTACAGCAGGTAAATTTTTAAATTCATTATCATTTAAAATATCATTTTTTCCAAATAAAATTTCTTGATGATGTTGATAAGAATAAGTAGGAACTTGTTTATCTCTTATATTCAAATCAGGAACAATATAATCTAACGTTACAAAAAATCTATTAGGACTATACTTAAGCTTTACTGTTCCAATATAAATATCTTCATTTATTGAAGTAATTATTGCTTGATTTTGGTTATTAACAATTTTAATTTCCAAACTAATTACATCTATATTATATTTATTACTAAAAATATCTATAATTTCTTTTTTTACTTTTTCATCATCATTTATAGCAGTTATGTTTTATCCAATATAAATTTTACCTAAATTTCTTTTTCCTTTAGGAAAAATTATTTCTAAGTTTTTTTTCTTTTCAATTTCAATTTCTTCTTCAATATTTTCTTCCATTTCAGAATTATATAAAATACCAGTAGTTGCACCACTAATTAAAACCGCAGAACTAATTATTCCGGCAATAATTTTTGAATTTTTATTTTTTTTAGACATATAATACTCCTCCATATTTTGATTTCAGAAATAAGTTCTTTATATTCTTGCCTTTGATATCAATAGATATAGACTAGTATTGTTTTTATTTATAATTTGTTTTATTAACAATTAAGATGAAAATTGTTTTAGAAATCTAAAACAATCAGTAAAAATTTTTAAAATTAGTTGATAAGGGCTATTGATAATAATATAAATTTTATTAATAATCAAAAAATTATTGATTAGCACACTCTGGGCATTTCATAATTTTTCTTGCTGTTTTTGAGTTTGAAGCTAAATCATTACCATTAATTTCTTTATTACAACTTGAACAATGTAATACTTTTCTTTTTTTCATATCTCAATCTCCTTTATCTTTTTTTATTAATGCTTAAAATTATAGCATCATTAATAAAAAATGCTTTTTTGATGAAAACAAAAAGGTAGTTATGCCACTCATCAATTAATAATTTTTATAAAATTTGATAATTAATAACTATTATAATATTTTTTTCTTATTATTTATGTTGAAAATAAACTCTAAAAATATTATTAATTATTTATTAAAAATTGGTTTAATACTATTTTCAACCAATATTTTAAGTTATTAATAATTATTTTATGACTTATTTACTATTAAATATTCATAAAATAGAGCCAAACGCCATGATAATATGTGGTAAAGCATTAATATAAGTTCATGTTGACTTATAATCTACATCTTTGCCAACAAATAAACCAATAACTATTATAACTGAAAGAAATGATATAAATAGTGCTCATAGTCTTGATCATAATCCAGGTTTAACTGAAAATGGTATTAGAATATAAATAATACCTATTATAACTAATGTAGCTCCATTTTCATTTCAACCATAGAAACTATAAGTTATAACTCCCGCTGCATACAATAAACTAAAAACAATAATTCATACAGCACCAATTAGCATTAATATTTTAGGTAAAGTTAATAACTTAAGACTTTTCATTTTTTTCCTCCTTAAATATTTTTTACATTAATTGTGATTTTAGTATTTTTTTAATATTATTAATATCATCAATTGTAACATTTTCTTTTGTCCTATTAATTAAAAACCCTTTTTCACGAATATATTTTGGAATAATATGAACATGATAATGAAACACTTCTTGAAATGCTTCGCTACCATTATTAGTTAAAATATTAAATCCTTTAATTTCGGGAATAGTTTTTATTAGCAAATTAACAATTTTATGAGTTGTGATACTAACATCACTCACTATTTTGGGTGTAGTATCAATAAAAGTTTCAAAATGTTGCTTTGGAATTACTAGAATGTGTCCTTTAGTTACGGGATTGATATCCATGAATGCTGCTGTATTTGTATCTTCAAAAATTAAGTTATTTGTATCTTTAATAATTGTACAAAAAATGCATACTTTATTTGTCATATATTTCACCTCAACTTACTTTATAAGTATAACTTAAAATATTAAGTATTATTATGGATAAAACTCTTTTACCTTATTTCAAAATCCTTCTTCATATATATTATTTTTTGGAATATATGTTGGAAATAAATTTTGAGCAGCGATTTTAAAGTTTTCAGTTGCTGGTGAATCTTTACTTGCAGAGTCACTAGCAGATATAGAATATAACATTTGTCAAAATATATTTCATTTTGTTTCTTGGGTAATAGTGCTTTCGTTACTATCACCCCTTATATACTTAGAAAAACCTGTCTTAAGACTAGCATTAGGACTCATATTTCATGAATGAATTAAATTACTAATTTCTGGAATTCAGCCTTGATTTTTATTATTTAAAAAACTAAAATCTAAATTTTGTAAAAGATTTAGGAAATAAATAGGAGCAGAGTAAGTAAATGTAGCAATATTATTATTTGTAGTATAGTGTAATCCACCATTAGTTACTCAACTTGCAGCTTCTTGGGTAGTAGTAGCAGTACTTAAGAAACCATTAACACCAAAGTTAGGATCAATTTCACTAATGGTTGATGCATTACCACTTGTTAATTGATTAAAAAAAGCAGAATTTAAAGTTTCTTTTCCTGAACCATTATCTTTAACAATTGATTCTCATGTCGGAAGTTTAGAAGGAGTATTATTTCAATCTCTATCAATTTTTTGCGCATTTGCTAAATCAGTAGTAAAATTTCAAGTTGCATTATAATTACTTTTATGTCAACCAGTAGTATCTTGTAATTGACTTATGTAAAGGTTATTTGTTTGGGTTGAAATTATAGGTTTACCTGCTTCATTATCTTTAATATCAACAATATTGTCTAAAATATAAGACATTGTAAATAAAGTTTGATTTAATTCTGGTAAAATTTGATATTGATAATATTGTTGATAACGAAAACGTAATCATCATTGGAAACGTTTTAAATATTTTGAATAAGTTGGAATATCAGTACCAGAAAGACCTTTTTGTGTTTTATTAATACCAGCACTACTATTTCATTTTTTAGCATCATTTGGTAATAATTTACCAATTTCATTACTATAATTGTCATCTGGATGTTTAGCAATGGCAGCTAATTGTTCATCAAAAGCAGCATCTTTATCACCATAATCTTTATATAAACTATCAGGAGTAAATATTTGATCAGGATCATTAACTTTATCAGTATCTTTATTTTTTTCTTTATAAAATTCTACATTTTGATAATTAAATTTACTTGTACCATCCTGATGTCAACTTTGATTTTGAAATAATAACTCATTATTATCTGCTGCTGATACTTTATCTAATGAATTAGCTGTATTAATACCACTTAAGTACTTTTGAGTTAATAAATTTAATCCTAAATCATCTTTAAGTTTTATAAAAGCTTTATTGGCTTCTCCCATTGTAGTAGTACCATCTGCATTTTTTGTGTCTTCACTATAATGAAGTTTCTTATGAAAAAATTCATAAAATTTTTGCTGAGCAATTGTTCCTTCAACATCTTTTAAAATAAAATCAAGACCTTGTGAATAAGTATTCTTAAACTGAGCAGAAATCGTTTCATTAAAGTTTACTCCTAAAAAATTAAATAATACACAATTTTTATAATCATCAGGAATTTTACCACTAGGTAAATTACTCATATCACGTTCATTATCACAAGCAACTAATAATAATACAGGGCCAGATAAAAGAGTAACTGAAGTTAATAATGGTAAAATCTTTTTTATCTTTTTCATTTTTTATACCTCCCATCTAAGAACTAATGATACTTGGATCATATCATCATAATGTTCGTTTCCCAACAACATCTAGATAATTAGCAATATTAGTATCCATACGAGCAACTGGTGCATCTTGTGTAAAGCCATCTCATGTATTATTAGTTTTTATAATATTATCCTTAAATGTTGCATTAATATTAATACCTTGTCTATTGTTTCAACGATTTTCTTTAGTTTTATCAAATCAACTTTTCATTTTTTCAACAAAGTCATTAATTTTCTTATCAGTTGGATCAAGAGGACTTGAACCAAATATATCCTGTAAATTTCAATGAATTAAACTTGAGTTATTATTAAAGTATAAATTATAATCTCATCAAGTTGCATCACCAAGGCTACCAGTACCTCCAGTAAAGGCTGTTAATGCATCATTTAAATTAAAAGTAGGAGTTGTATTTGGAGTATATTTTTGTAGTAAAAAACCAGTTTGTAAATAATCAAGATAAGGAGAATCAGATAATCCACCTGGACGCTCAGATAACGGTGCTAAGTCTTTTCACTGATAAGTATCTTTTCTATGATTTTTAAATGTTTTAATTATATTATAAGTTGATTCATCGCTTTTAGGTTTGTCTTGCTGTTGATATGTGATACCTGGCGTTTGAATAAAATGAATACCACCAGTATCAATAAAAATACCAACTCCAGGTCCATTATTAACTGCAGCATCAGGAAGTTGTGGTCCTTTTATATCTTTCATATAAACTAAATCATTATATTGACTAGTACCATCTTTACCTTTATCTTTAATACTATCGCGGTCTATATAAGGAATTAAGTCATCTAAACCCTTTTCCTTGTCAGTTGGTGAAATAAATTGTGTTAATTTATATGGTTGAATACCATCAACATTTTTACCAACACCTTCAGCACTAGTTACATAACGATATAAGTAATAATAAAAAGGACTATTCTCTTGTGAAGATTTAGTAATATCCATTAATCCTAAATCACCAGTTTTACTAACATCAGTAGTAGCGGCCCCTTTTTCTTCGGTGAATGTTTGATCGAAACCATTGGTTCTAATATTGTTTAAAATTTCATTAATTTTAGTTTTATTTTGAGAAAACTGAGAGGCACTAATCTTTTCTTGTAAAGGTTTAGCAGTAGAATCAAAAGGAATAACAATTTGACGAGTTCAAATTAATTCTTGATTTCTTAACATTACTTTAGCTATTTTAGATTGATTATCACTTAATAAGTCATCAATAGTATTGTATGAATCTGTTTCATAATTACTATCATTCTTATCATCACTAGTTTTTACGACAGGAAGACTAATATTAACACCAGTTCATGTTTTAGCAATTTTGACATTATCGTTTAATTTTGTAATAACATCTGATTCTGAATTATTAGCATTAGCAACAATTCAAACTTTGCTAGAATATTTACCAGGAGCGATACTACCTGCTTTACCATTAATGTATTCTTGTACACTATCATAAGTACCATTTGGATTGTTTACTTGTTCTCATAAATCCTTTAATCAAATATTAATTTCATTTTGATTGTAGTATTTATAATCCTTATAATTACTAGTAACATAACTACGTTGAATAATACCTAAAGCACTCTTTTTTAAAATATTATCAATGTAAGTATTAACATCATCATCGCCCAATACTTTCTTTCATTGTTTTTCTCATGAACGACCATATTTTGCTTGTAATGATTTTATTTTATTTTCCATTTCAGATTGAGCTGCTGTCAAAGCAGCAAGATAATCATCTTTATATTCTGGAGTATTTTTTAAAATTGAAAGATTAATATATTGATTAATATCAGTATATAATGTTTTACCTCATCCACTATTGGGATTATTTAATAAGTAATTAAAAAAGGTGTCAGTCGTAGTACTTGTATCTATAAAAGCACTATTTCAGTCGAAAACATTAGTTGTGCCTCTTTCATTTGAATTATTACAAGCTATAATAGACATAGTTGATGTTGATGATAACGTGAAAGCTGCAACTAAGGCAAGAATATTGCGCACTTTATTCACTCCTTTTAATTAAATCTATAGCAAAAAAAGATTTTTTAATTTATTTTACTAAGATATTTTAACATAAAATTTATATTTAAGGGATAGTTTTTTCTAATTAATTTTAAAATGAAATAATTAATTACCAATTATTTATTTTAAAAAATTTAAAATATTATTTTTTTTAAATATTATTACTTTATAGTGCACAAATAATATTTTATTCATTTTTTAATTTTAAGAAAATTAGCACAAAATTAAGTGTATAATCATTAGTATAAGTATATTATATTTGGTGTAATGATATAGGAGTAAATATGAATAAAAAAATAAACATTAATGATAATACCTTTAAAACTGATTTTCCCTTTTTTAAAAATAATCCTGATTTAGTTTATTTAGATACAGCCGCTTCTTCACTAAAACCACAAATAGTTATTGATGCTGTTAGCGATTATTATGAAAAATATTGTATTAATCCACATAGTCAAGATTATCAACTTGCTGTTAAGGGAAATGATATATTTGAAGATACTAGAAAAACAATTAGTAAATTTATTAATAGTAACGAAAACGAAATAGTTTTTTGTCCTTCAGCAACTTTTGCTTATAATCAAATTGCTTTTGGCTTAGAAAAATATTTACAAGAAAATGATGAAATTTTATTAACCACTTTAGAACATAGCTCATTACTCTTACCATTTTATCGTTTGATACAAACTAAAAAAATTAAAATAAAATTTATTGAAACAAATAAACAAGGAGTCATTACTGTTGAAAGTTTAAAAAAAGTTTTAACACCTAAAACCAGAATAGTTGCTTTTGCAAATATTAATAATTCTTTAGCAATAGAAAATGATACTGAAACATTAACTAATTTTATTAAAGAATATGGTAAAAAAAATGTTAAAAGTGATAATTGAATTTTTAAAAATATTTTAGTAATAATAGATGGTGCACAATCAATAGGACATATAAAAACTGATGTTAAAAATTGAAATATTGATTTTTTTGGATTTTCTGGTCATAAAGTTTTTGGTCCAACTGGAATCGGTGTCTTTTGAGGAAAAAACAAATGATTAAATATACTAGATCCACTAATATTGGGCGGGGGCATGAATGGTGATATTTATGAAAATGGTAAATTTAACTTATTAGATAGTCCTTATCGTTTTGAAGGTGGAACACAAAATATTGCAGGTGTATTTGGACTGGGTGCAGCTATTAAGTATTTATTAAACATTGGTATTGAAAATATTAGAAATCATGAAATTTTACTAAAAAAATACGCAATTGAACAATTAACAGCACATTTAGGAAATAATATTGAAATTTATAATATTGATGGCAATAGTAGTAACATAATATTTAATATTAAAAAAGTATTTGCACAAGATGTTGCTAATTTTTTAGGAACACAAAATATATGCGTACGCAGTGGAACTTATTGTGCTAAATTATTACCTAATATAATTAACACCGAAGTAACAATTCGTCTTAGTTTTTACATATATAATTGTAAAAAAGATATTGACTTATTAGTAATAGCTTTAAAAAAAGGGATTAATGAAGGAGGAGATTTTTTAAATGAATTCTTTTAATAACAATCAAGACTATTATCGCAAACTAATTGTTGAACACTATAGTAATCCAAAAAATAAAGGTTTTAAAAATTTACCAAATAGTTTGACATATCATCAAAACAATGAATCATGTGTTGATAATTTTCATGTTGAAATTTCTATTAAAAATAAAGTTATTAATAGCGCACGCTTTACTGGAATTGGGTGTGCTATTTCAACTGCAGCAACCGATCTTTTTTGTATTTTAATTGAAGGTAAAAGAATATCACAAATAAAAGAAATTATTATTAATTATCAAGCAATGTTATCAGAAAAGCAATTTAATGATAAAATAATTGAAAATATGATTGCTTTTAAAAATGTACCAAGACAGCGTAATCGAATTAAATGTGCCCTTATTGGTATTAATGGTATTAATAAAATAATTGAGAAAGAATGTGAAAAAAATGGAAATGGAAATTAAGGATAAAATTAGTTTAAGAACCATTTATTTAAAAAAATTAAAAAATGTTTCTAAAAATAATTATCAAAAGTGAAATAAAATTATTTTCAATAAATTTAATGAATCACATTATTTTAAACAAAATAATGTATTTGCTCTTTATAATTCCTTACCATATGAAGTAGAAACTAAAGAAATTATTGAATTATTATGAAAAAATCTAAAACAAGTTTGTTTACCAAGAATGAATGGTGAACATTTGAAATTTTACTTTATTAATAGTTGAAACGATATCGTATTTGATAATGATTTTAAAATTGGACAACCAAGTTTAAATTGCCAAAAAGTTATAGGAAGTCAAATTAATTGTATATTAGTACCATTGATTGCCTTTGATAAAGATTATTACCGTATTGGTTATGGTAAAGGTTTTTACGACCGTTATTTATCTAAAAATAAATTTAACTTTAGTAAAATAGGACTTGGTTTTGCTATTCAAAAAATTCCTTATATAATTAATCACGATAATTGAGATATACCATTAGATTATATTTTTACTAATTAATATTTTAATCTAAAATTAAATACACTAATCAATAAATAAAAGATAGTTTAATTAATCAAATTATCTTTTTTTATTTTTATTGTATATTCATTTTTTCAATTATAGACTTAAATTAAGATTTACTTATAATAATTATTTTAAAAAGACTAAAACTACTCATTAGTTTAGTTTATACACACTTGAATTTTATAAAAACTGAATTAATTAAAATTATTTTATATTTTTTATCAAAATGAATTCAAAATTTAAAAAACAACAAATAATATTTTTAGTAAATCTTAATACTAAAAAATAAATATTTCTAAAAAAATAATGAAAAAATACATAGGAGGCAAATAAACATGCGTTTATATAACTTAACGTGTGCTACACTTTTAAGCTCATTATCTTTATTAACTATTAATTCAAAGCATTGTTATTTAAATAAAGAAGAACGAGCTATAGAACAAGTTGATAATTTATACGTTATTGGTGATAGTTTATCAGATAATGGTGCACTTGTTGGAGCTGGAACACAATTTTTTAAAGGTAATAAAATCCTTCCAAAAATTCAAGAAATTAAAATTGAGGAACCTTATCATAATAATCAGTTTTGTAATGGTCCAAATGCAGTTAGTATTGTAGCAAATTATTTTCATAAACCTTTAACACCAGCATGGAAATTTCAAAAAATACCATTTGTTGGCAAAACTTATCAACAAATTGGCGAAAATTATGCTATTGGTGCTGCTAGATTAGGATATAGTATTTATCCAGGTGGATTTTTTGTTAGTAAATTTTCAGCACAAGCACAAGTTACTTCTCTACTTTCACAACATAAAAATATTAATGATCATGATTGAGTACTATATGTAATGGGCGCTAATGATCTTTTAGCAGTAATGCAAGATACAACTTCTCCTTTCTTAACATGAAAACTTTATTTAGATTCTGCAATCCTTAATGAAAAAATATCACTAATGCGACTACTTAAACATCATGTAGCGAATATTGTTGTTACTGATGTTCCAGATATTAGTGAAACTCCTGCTTATAATAATGATCCTATCCTAGAAACAAAAGCAACAGCAGCTTTTAAATATTTTCATTCACAATGAAAAGCAATGATAAAAACTTTAAAAGAAGATTACCCAAAACAAATTAATGATTTTGAACTTTCATCAGTTGTTAAACAAACATTAAATGATTTAGGTAAAAGGGGAATGAATATTAAAGAAGGAGCTAGTGATATTAGTTTTTATGAATCATTTTTAAAAGATGGGATTTTACAACCCAAATTAAATCCGGGTGTAACTTTAGAAACAGTTAATAACTACTTTTTTGTCGATACTGTTCATCCAACTGAAATACCATCAAAAGTAATTGGTATGCAGTTAGCTCATTTTATTACTAATAAAATTAAACAAAATTTAAATGATTAACAAAAAAATAAAAAATAACAAATAGGAGGTACAAATTATATTTATAAAAGCAATGGAAATTATGAAGCATTTGCACAAACTAAACCAGCACAAGAAATAGAAGATAAAAAAGCATTTTTAGTAGGAGCAGGATTAGCTTCTTTAGCCGCTGCTACATTTTTAATCAGAGATGCAAAAATGAATTCAGAAAATATCCATATTTTTGAAGAATTAAGTATTGCTGGTGGTAGTTTAGATGGGATTTTAAATCCAGATAAGGGTTTCATTATTCGTGGTGGACGAGAAATGGAAAACCATTTTGAATGTCTATGAGATTTATTTCGTTCTATTCCATCTTTAGAAATTGAAGGGGCTTCAGTTTTAGATGAATTTTACTGATTAAATAAAGAAGATCCAAATTATTCTAAGTGTCGACTTATTCATCAACAAGGGAAAAGAACAGAAGATGATGGTAAGTTTACTTTAAATGAAGAGGCTTGTAAAAAAATAATTGAATTATTTTTAACAAAAGAAGTAAATCTAAGTAATAAAACAATCGAAGAAATATTTCCAGAAGATTTTTTTAAATCAAATTTTTGATGATATTGATCATCAAAAATTTGCTTTTGAAAAATGACATAGTGCTATGGAAATGAGAAGATATATTATGAGATTCATTCATCATCTTGGTGGATTACCAGATTTATCAGCACTTAAATTTACCAAATACAATCAATACGAATCACTTGTTTTACCATTAATTTCTCACTTAGAAGAACAAGGTGTTGTTTTTCACTATGAAACAACAGTAAAAAATATTATAATTTTAGAAAATGAACATAATGAAAAAATTGCAAAAAAAATCATTTTTCAAAAAAAGAATAAAAAACAACAAATAATATTAAAAGAAAATGATTTCGTTTTTGTAACTAATGGCAGTATTACTGAAAGTACAACATACGGCGATCATAATACTCCAGCACCAATTAGTGAACAACTCCAATTAAGTGGAAGTTGAGAATTATGAGAAAATTTGGCAAAGCAAAGTGAAGATTTTGGAAAACCAGAAAAATTTTATGCAAATTTACCAAAAGAAAGTTGATTTATCTCAGCAACATTAACAACTCTAGATAAAAAAATGGCACCTTATATTGAAAAAATTAGTAAAAGAGATCCATATGCTAAAAAAGTTGTAACTGGTGGAATTGTTACAGCTATAGATTCCAGTTGAATTTTAAGTTATACCTTAAATCGTCAACCACACTTTAAAAGCCAATCAGATGATCAATTAGTTGTTTGAATCTATGGATTACTTTCAAATAAGGAAGGAGATTATATTAAAAAAAGTATTACTGAATGTTCTGGCATGGAAATAGCTCAAGAGTGATTATATCATATTGGTGTTCCTGAAGAAGAAATCTTTGAACTTGCTAAAAACTCATGTAATGTGGTACCAGTTTATATGCCATTTATTACCTCATATTTTATGCCAAGAGAAATTGGTGATCGTCCTTTAGTAGTTCCAGAAGGTTCAAAAAATTTAGCATTTATTGGTAATTTTAGTGAAACTGAAGATGATACAGTTTTTACAACCGAATATTCAGTGAGAACTGCTATGGAAGCCGTCTATAAATTATTAAACGTTGATAGAGGAATACCAGAAGTTTTTGCTTCAGCATATGATATTAGAGTACTATTGAATTCAACTTATATTTTATGAGATAAAAAAATTAATGATATACAAGTTCCTCTCATCTTAAAAATTTTCCGTAGAGGTGCATTAAAAAAAATCAAGGGAACTTTTCTAGAAGAATTACTTGAAAAATCTGGATTACTATAATAAATTCCAATATTTTTAATAATATTTATAAAATAAAAATATTTATTTTAAATTACCGTTTTAAGTATAAAATAAAGAAAAATATTAAAAAAAATTAGTGATATTGTTACAAATAACATTCATTTCTTTAAAAACAAACAAGTTGCTAACAAATTTAATATTCTAATAATCTTTAAATTTAAAATCAATTAATAATTTCTCATTCTAATGTTTAGAAATTCATAAAATTAATATTATTAATTTTAACTTCAAGATTAAATATAATGTTATAATATTTTTATGTATTATTAAATTATACAAAAGAAAGAGGAATTAACTTATTATGAGTACAATTATTAAAAATGAAGAAAATGAATCAAATGTTCAACAATTTCAAGTTGGTGATATTATTACCGTAACTCCAACTGGAATAAAGGAATTTGGAGTTTTTTGTAAGTGTCCAAATGGATTTTCTGGTTTAATTCACATTAGTCGTATTACCCCTAAATTTGTTAAAAATGTTAGTGATTATTTTACAATTGGTACATCAGTTAAAGCAGAAATAACAGGTATTGATCATACTAAACAACAATTAAGTTTAAGTACAAAAGAACAAGGATTAGTGGCAAAGAATAATTCTTCAATTGAAGAAAATGGTAAAGGATTTGCACCAATAAGAGAAACTGTTGATAATTGATTTAAAAAAGAAGAAAATAATTAAAATACTATTTTTCTTCCAAATAATAAAAAATATTGCCATTAAATAGCAATATTTTTTATTTTTTTCTTGCAATCTAAAATTTTTACAACTATATTTTTATTATAAATATTAAATAGTATTATTACGAATTAATATTTTAATTTTAAATACTATAAGGAGATTATAGAATAGTGATAAAAACTAATTTAAAGTTTACTAATTTAGATATGAAAGAATTATCAACTTTATATCAAGAAAAAGTAACGGCGATTAACGCCGAACTGGAAAGTAATGCTAAAAATGAAGATGGGTGATTAGGATGAATTGATTTTCCATTTGCATACCAAAAAGATATTACTTTTCAAGAGTCTTGAAAGCGAATGAAAACTCTAGCATTGAAACTACAAAAAGAAATACAAGTTTTAGTAGTAATTGGTATTGGTGGATCATATTTAGGTGCTAGAGCAGGAATTGATATGGTGCAAGGTTTATTTAATAATACTGCTCCTGTTAAAGTAATTTATATGGGTAATACTATGAGTTCAACTTATGTTCACCAAGTTTTATTATATTTAAAAGATAAAGAATTTGCCATTAATGTTATTTCTAAATCAGGAACTACTACTGAACCAGCAATTGCCTTTCGTTTGTTAAAAGAACTATTAATTAAACAAAAGAAAAATAAGAATATTGTTAATAACAGAATTATCGCTACTACTGATAAAACAAGAGGAGTACTCCATGATTTGGCAAAAGAAGAAGGATATGAAAGCTTTGTTATCCCCGATAATATCGGTGGTAGATACTCTGTTTTAACTCCTGTTGGTATTTTTCCGATGATGGTAGCAGGAATTAACTGTGAAGAAATTATTGCTGGTGCACAATTAGCAGCAAAAGAATGTAAAAGTGATAAAATTGATGTTAATAATGCTTATTTATATGCAGTTTCTCGCTATCATTTACATAAAACTAATAATAAAGCAGTTGAAATTTTAGTAAGCTATGAATTACAAATGCAAATGTTATGTGAATGATGAAAACAATTATTTGGTGAATCAGAAGGTAAGGATGGCAAAGGATTATTACCAGCTAGTGTTATTTTTTCAACTGATTTACATTCAATGGGCCAATTTATTCAAGAAGGTTCAAAAATGTTTTTTGAAACAGTAATAAAAATCAAAAAACCTAATGAAGATATCAAAATTCCACTTGATAAAGAAAACAATGATCAATTAAACTATTTAACAAAACATTCTTTACATAAAATTAATAATATTGCCTTACAAGGAACTATTGAAGCTCATAGTGATGAAATAGTAGGAAAAACTCCAAATATTTTATTAGAATGGGATACAATGGATAGCAAAATGTTTGGTTATGCTAGTTATTTCTTTATGAAGGCTTGTGCTGTTAGTGCAAAATTATTAGGTGTTGACCCATTTAACCAACCTGGTGTTGAAGTATACAAAAAGAAAATGTTTACATTATTAGGTAAAAAATAATTTCCTAATAATAAATTTAATAAAACATTAAAATATAGTTATATAAAAACCATTCTGAAAAGAATGGTTTTTATATAATTTACTTAGTTGTTTTTCACTTATTAATTTACAATATTATATTATGACATTTTTTTGCAAATAATAATCTAAATAAATGTAATTATAAGTTAAGTTGTATTTTAAATGATGGTAAATGATATATACCAGTACTAGTTGATGGTGCATTTATAAAATCAAATTGATTTATTTCATTTACCATTTTTTGTTCTTGTTCTTTAATTAAAAAACTTTCTACTATATGCTTAGTTATTTGTTCTTGAATAGAATATTGTGCTTTTTCTTCAGAAAAACCTTGATTAATACATTCAATAAAAATGAAAGATAATTTTTCATTTATTTCATTATTCTTAATAATCTCTTGATAACATCATTAAATTCATTATTTAATAATTTTATATTTAATATTGATAAATCTTCATAACTCATATTTATAAAATTTAAATTAAATTCAAATTTTTCAAAAATATTTATTATTAATTGTTGATTTTCAAGTTCTTGATACTCACTTTCTGATTGGATTACTTTACTAGCCATCTTTTAATCTTCCTTTTCTAATATTTTAATTTAATAAAACCTAATATAGAATAATTTCTATTCTAAATATAAAAATTATTAAATAATATGGATAAAATTTATTATTTATATAAATTTATTTTATTTAAAACTCTACTTTAATTAAATAACATCCTTAACAATAGTAATGCCATTTTTAAGCATTGAATATCATGCATATTGATTTAAAATATGAGCTGGATGCTCTGGTTGATCATAAGTATTTGTCATTGTCATTGGAACAATAACATTTACTTCTTTATTGTGCTGATTAAATCAAGTTTTACAACTAATAGCAAATTGATAAATACAAATATCAGTACAACAACCAACAATAATAATGTTATCCCATTGTAAATTTGGCTTAAAATCAAAAGCAAAAAAACCATTAGTACTATTTTTTTTAATAATCTTAATATTGTCAAATTTTAATTCTTCTACTAACTCTGATTCAATAGTATTTTCCAAACAATGACTAGGAAAAGTATGGAATTCGGGACTATGTTCATTATGAGCATCATTAAAAGCAATAACTTTGGTTTCATTAGTATTTACTTTTGCTAATAAATTTTTAATTGGTTTAATAATTGAATTAATATTAGGTGAAAATAAATTTCCTTTTTTAGCAAAGCCATTAACCATATCAACAATAAATATAATATTATGACCTTTTAAAGTTTTAAAATCTAAATTAACTGTTTTATCCAAAGTTTTATTTATCATTTCAATAAATGAATCATTATTTTTCATTATTCACCTCTATTTTTTAAAAATTAATCGTTTAATAATAAATCAAATTATACTACAGCCAGAACAAATTGGCATTAAGAAAATAGTAAAAATAATTCCTACTTTTAAAAAGAAAATATCTACTGTTATTCCTTGACTACTTTGATAGGTTAAACTATCAATTACACCATTTATATAAATAAAATTAAATCCATTAAAAATATCTATTTTAATACTTAATAACATAATTAACCCTAATAATAAAAATATAAAACCAGAAAAAAATAAAATAGTAATTATTTTTTCATCAAGAGGTAATTTTTTTCATCAATTTTTAGTTATCATTATTATCACCTATTTTTTTTAATTATATCATTGTTATATTAATGCTATAAAATAAATAAAAAAATTCTTACTTTAATGTGAAAAATAAGAATTTTTTAAAATTAATAAATTGCTATTTTTACTTTTTTACTACTTTTAAATAACAACTGTATCCAAAAATAATAATACTTGTAAACAATAAGATTGGAGTAGCAATAACCGATAAGATTAATCCTATTTGTAACTGTGCTGCTGTACCTGTTAAAGTTGCAGTTCCACCTAATGCAGCAACTACAATTTTTAATTTATCAAAATAATCAGTTAATGACATAGTAACACCAAAATTAGTTATACTACCCTTAATAAAATCTCCAATAGTTCAAGGATGAGAATTTCTTAAAATTCAAAACCCATCATGACTTTCGGCCACTTTAGCTCCTAGAGGTTTAACTGTTCAAGATACTGTTCCAATTAAAATTAATCCTAAAATCATTACTATTAACATAGTTATAAATACGTAAAAACTAATTTTATCTAACTTTGATAATTTTTTTCAAATTTTTTGCATAAATTTTCCCTTTTTTTTAATATAAATATGGCTCAAAAAAATTATAGCAAACTCTAAAAAAATATTATATTTAAAATATATAAAAACTGAAAATAGGTATAAAATAGTAATATTTAACATAAAATTACTTTTTTTGGTTTTTTCTCTTAAGTTTTCTTTTAAAAAATAATTAAAAATAAAATAATTTTACATTATCTTTAAAAAATAATTGTAAATGTGAAAAATATCTATTATAATGATTAAGGTTTTTTAAGAATAAATAATTCTAATAAAACAAAAAATAAGGAGTATTAGCTCAGCTGGGAGAGCAATTGCCTTACAAGCAATAGGTCGGCGGTTCAAGTCCGTCATACTCCACCATTTACCTGCTGATGTGGCTCAATCCGGCAGAGCAACGGTTTTGTAAACCGTAGGTTGCAGGTTCGATTCCTGTCATCAGCACCATTATTATTTATGGAGGGGTAGCAAAGTGGCCAACTGCACCTGGCTGTAAACCAGATCTCTTCGAGTTCGGGGGTTCGACTCCCTCCCCCTCCACCATATTACTTATTGGGGTGTAGCCAAGCGGTAAGGCAACGGCCTTTGACGCCGTCATGCGTTGGTTCAAATCCAACCACCTCAGCCATATATTTTATTAATTTGTCCTCGTAGCTCAGCGGTAGAGCACTCGGCTTTTAACCGAGGTGTCGCAAGTTCGATCCTTGCCGGGGACACCATTTGATGCCCAGGTGGTGAAATGGCAGACACGTCGGGCTTAAGATCCGATGACTTTTACAGGTTGTGCGAGTTCGAGTCTCGCTCTGGGCACCATTTTATATATTTATTAATGACGAGGAAGTATTCCTCATTTTTTATAAATAAGTAAACTATATTTTGCCCAGATGGCGAAATGGCAGACGCAGTAGACTCAAAATCTACCGAGAAATCATGCGGGTTCGAGTCCCGCTCTGGGCACCACCAATATTAAATTATTAGTATAAAAAGGTATTCTTAAAAGAATACCTTTTTATTTTTATAACATTAAATATTATTAAACTGATAATCGACGTTCTGAAGATGGTTGTTTAATTGGCAAACGTTCTTCAGAATTTAATGTTGCTATATTAAGTGGTTTAGGATCAGGTATTTCAACAACATGAGAAGTTGACATGACTGATTGTGTTTCTTCTCCATTATTAATTTTTTCTGGATTAAAAGATTTATTTAATAATGAAGTATTATCATCACTATCTTCAGAACTTGATGATGATGATGGCGAAGATGTACTGCTAGAAACATTTTCATAAGTATCTTCTTCATCAAAATTATTAACATCCGCACATCAATTTTCATATAATTCCATTCCAGTATTTATTAATAAACCAGTACCAACTGTTGCAAGACCAGCTATTGTTTCTCAAAAAGCAATTGATCTTTTTTTATAAAATGGTTGATCATCATCATTATTATTTGGATTACTTAATTCATGATATGCAAAAAGACTAACACCAGTAATTGCACTAGCAATAGTTATTGGTACTAATAAACTTGCTGCTGTATTACCTATTTTTTGTCATATATTACGTTGTTGATTTATTACATTTTCTTCATTATTAGGTGCACAACATTCTGATATTTTTTTAGCGATTGTCACTATGTGATTTAAACTTGAAGCTGCTGCTGCTGTAATAAAAGCATATGTAACAGGTAATATATCTGGATTGGGTGTTGGTCAGTTAAGTCAAGCTACTACTAGTGGTAATAATGGTGCTGTTGCAAAATTTACTCCTGTTAATAAATTATTAATCCTTACATTATTAATATTTCGATATCTTAATATTAAATTAGTTAACGAAATTTTTGAATTAACTGTGCCTTCCACCATAAAACATAATGCTGGTACTAGTGATAATACTCCATCTTGATATAATAAATAGTTACCCCCGTTACCATTGAATTACCAATAGTAAGTAATACATCTCTTATAGTAGTTATTAGTTGATATTAAATCATTTGGTAATAATTGTTCTGTAGAAGAATAACTTCTTGCTGGTGATGAATCCATATTTTTCATCCTTTCTAAAAAATAATTTAAAGTAATAAAATTAATATAAAAACACCCATATTAAGAATTACAATCCTTAAATATGAGCTAAACTCTAGTCTTTATTTATTACTTCTTGTATTATAACCCTATATTAAATAAATGAAAGTAATATAATCATTAATATTAAAATTATGAAAAATAATTTTAAAAACTTAAATAATTAAATTAATAACACTAAAAAATAAATTTTTATTATTTCCTTATATAAGGAAAAGTTTTATTTTTTATTAATCTTTTTTAAAATTTACTCAAAACCCTTATTTTTTTCTTATTATTTATTTTTAATAATATCATTTTATTTAATAAAATAAAATTTTGATTTTCTATATATTTTTCAATACACATTATTAATAAATAACATCGCAAAATTTTATTTACTGAAATTGGTTTTAATAAAATATTTTTTTTGTATAATTAACTATTATAAAGGAGGTCATTTATTAATATGAAAAAACAACGCTTAAATATCTCAAAATTAGGATTCTTACTTTCAGTAATGGGTTCGGCAGTAGGATTAGGTGGTATTTGAGGATTTCCAACTCAAATCTATAACCATCATGGTGCTTTTCTAATACCTTTTTTAATATGTATGGTAATTTGTGCAATACCAGTTTTATTTATTGAAATGACAATTGGTAATAAATATCGCAAAAATCATATTGAATTTTTTAGTGAGGTTGGAGGTAAAAAGGGTGCTTTTTTTTCTTGATTGCATTCAACAACCGTTATTTTACTAAGTACTTATTATAGTGTTTTAATAGGATGAACTTTAATTAATATTATTATTAGTTTTACTTCTAATTTAAATAAAGGTTCTTATTTTTATCATAATATTTTACAACAAACAAATGATCAAGATATTAGCAATTTAAATAGCCTAGGTAACTTAAATTGAATGATTTTACTTGCAACAATTGGTGTATGAATTATTTTGGGTATTATTCTATTAGGTGGTGTTGAAAAAGGAATTGAAAAAGCCAATAAAATTATGATTCCATTTTTATTTTTAATGATTATTATTTTAGCAATTTATACTAGTACATTATCGGGTGCTAAACTTGGATTAAATGTAATGTTTGATTTAGATGCTAAAGAATTATTAAATCCTGGATTATGAAAAGATGCTTTTGGTCAATCATTCTTTATGTTATCAACATGTACAGGAACCATTTATATTTATGCAGCTCATGCTCCCAAAAAACAAGATAGTACTAATCAAGCTTTTGTAGTAGCCTTTGGTACTAGCGTTATTGGTATATTAACAACAATTATTGTTTTTAATTCAATAGGTGCAATTGCTCAAAATCAAGGTAAAACTGATATTAAAGATGTATTTCAAGCAGGTCCTGCTTTGATTTTCCAAGTAATACCACAATTATTTGCTATTATTAATAATCAAGTTCCTATTTTAGGAAATATTTTAGCAATATTATTTTTTGTTACACTTTTCTTTGCGGGTATGTCCTCACTAATTGGTCAAGTTGAATCAATGGTAAATGGTCTAGAATATGAAATTCATTTAAAGCGCAAACAAGCATTAGCAATATCATTATTAGGAGCAATGGCAGTATCAGTATTATTTACCTTTAGTAATTCACCAGCGCTGTTTAATGGGCTAGCAATCTGAGTAGCACAAATTTGATTACTAATAATTGGGTTTATTTTATTAATTGGTATTAGTCCATATGGCTGAAAACTATATGATACATTAAAATTATATAATAATGAAAATTCATGAATGAAATGAACAAAAGGATATAAAATAGTAATTTTAATTATCGCACCAATTTTAATTTTAATTAATATTGCTACTGGTATCTATGATTTTATTATTAATATTCTCAATGCTAATTTTGTCTATGGTACAGTTGGTCTAACACTTGGTGTTGGATTAGTTTTACTTTTAACTTTTATCTTAACTTATCATAAAAATATTCATAATGGTTTTAATAAATTATTTAAAATAAAAACAAAAACTGAAAGAGGTTAAAAAACATGGATGTTGGAGCAATTATTTTAATGGTAATTTCTTTAGTAAGTATTATTGGTCTTTTTATTTTCTTTGTCATAATGGATTTTAAAAGTCATAAAAAACAAAAAAGAAAAGAAAATAACAAAGAATAATATTTTTTAAAATATTTTAGTATACTTATGATAAAGTATTATAATTAGGTTTTTTTGTAATCTGGCATCAAAATGCCAGATTACAAAACTTATTATTAAATGGTGAGTGAAATGGAAAAAAATAAATTAAAACAAATTTTATTAATTAGCAAAATAACTTTAACAATTGCTTCTTTATTTTTATTTTTAGTTTGACTAATGTTTATGACTAATAATTTTTTTCCTAAATCTCAAAACTCATTTGTTGCCAAAATTATGAATACTTCAATTCAAATTATGATTTGACCAATTACTAGTATAATTCTATTTATTTTTATTATGCCAATATGAGTTACTAATAAAAAACAAATTTTATTAGTATTTTTAACATTGTCACTAATTATCACAATATTGTGTTCAACTTTTCTTTTCAGTTTAAATATTAATAAATTCTGAATTATATGATTAATTGCTCATTTTTTTGCTATAGCTTCAATTATTTTTGTATTTTTTTCTTTAAAGAAAAACTTCTTTTATTTAAAAAGAAAAAAAATAAACATATTGAAAAAAAGATTAAAAAATAATTTTTTTTAACTTGTTTATCAAAAGTAGTTGACTTTAATTTTAGTAATATGATATAAATACATGGTGGTTAACATAACTGCGGGTGTCGTATAATGGTATTATTACAGCCTTCCAAGCTGAAGACGTGGGTTCGATTCCCATCACCCGCTCCATTATAAAAAAATAAAAGCCGTAATTAATACGCCTTTTTTTATTTTATAATGGTTTATATTTTAGGACCTTTTTTAGTTTGTAGTACTACTGCTGTTTCTTCATCACTAGAATTACTGCAAGCACATTTATTAACTATTTCTGCTCATGAATTTACTGGATACATAACTAAATACATTCCATTAGTTCTTTCTGGTAATGATTCTAAATATTTTATTTTATTATTTGTGCATTCTTCTAAATTAATTTTCATTAGTTATCCCCTACTTCTTTTAAAATTCGACTATTAAAAGCATCTGCTAAGAACTTATAAACTTTTACTTCAGAAATATTTTTTAAATCATAACAATTAATGATATCAGTTAATTTTAAAATCACATCATGATATTTTATAAAATAAGTTTTATTTTCAACATTTGCTCACTTTTCCAAATTCATTGCATAATAAATTATTCCATCTCTATAAAATTGTGATTTCATATTTCTCACTCCTTTAAACGATATAATAAAACAAAAAACCTAATTTAAATACAAAAATTTAAACGAGGTCTATAAAAAAACCAAAATATTTTGTTCCAAAGTTCCTTTAAAACTTTAATACAATTGTAACTCATTTACAAGAAATTCCAAGTAAAATCAATAAAAAAATTAATAACTTAAAATTAATATAAAGAGATAAATAAAGATTGCATTTGCAATCTTTATTTATAATTGTCCTGAAATTGTTTTTAAAACAAAATTTTTTATATTCACTGATTGAAACTTCAGTTTTATTTATTAAATCACTCACTTGTTTTTGTCATTTTTTAACTAAGTTTTTCATCTCTACATAGTCAGGTGTAACAATAGAAACAAAAATAATCATTTGTTTCATAATTTGTAACTCAGCCTCACAATGTTTCTTATTGACTAATCTGGCGTCTCAAGCATAAGCAAGAACTGTTCTATTGCTTACTGCTACTTTAATTAATTTGTTTTAGTTTTATCTTTAGGAATTTCTTTTAATCTTTTTTTCCTTTTCTTTAAAACTTTAATTTAATAAAAATCCTAACATAGAAATATATCTATATTAGGACTGAACAATTATTAAATTATGAATATATAATAACATAAAAAATAATACTTTTGATGAAAATTATAATTAACACTTATATAAGTATTAATATTTAATTTCCTATACATGTATTTTTTATAAATAATTAAATTATAAAACTTCTAAGGAAATAACTATTTCTAATTAAACAATAGTTATCTAATACAAGAATAAATAAAAAATATCTATATTAAATATAGATACTATGATATAATTTTTCTAAAATTAATATAAGTTTTTACCTATTTACTTTTATTTTAAAGTAAATAGGTTTTTAATTTAAAAAAGGAGATATTTAAAAGTGCTATATAGTAAAAAAACAGAAAATCTTATAACAGAAAAAGAAAAACAAGTTTTTAAAGAAAAAACAACAACAAATTCAAGAAAAATTAAACCACAATTACCAATAACAACATCTCTTGCTGAAATATTACTAAATAATAATGAAAAGCTTGTTGGTACTATTACTAGTGATCAGTATCTTAATAAAGATAACAAACAAGTACCATTATATAAAGTAATTAAAACTTCAGAACCAAATAAAAAAATAAACATTAAAGCAATAAATTCTATTAAAAACGACAAACAACCAATAACAATTCTAAATAAAACCAATTCACAATCAATATAAAAATAAAATAAAATTATTAAAGATTAAAATTGAAATTTTTAATAATTTTATTTTTTATTATTTAATTAAAAGTTTATGTTTAGATTAACTACTAAAATTTATTTTCTTCTTATTTTATAGTATGATTTACCTATAAACTTAATTTTTTATTATAAAGGAGAAATAATAATGAATGTACTAAAAACATATGAGATTTGAAAAAAGCAAAACTTACCACAACACTTAAAAAAACAATTAACTACAATGTCTAAAAGTGAAATTGAAGATGCTTTTACTACAACTTTAGAATTTGGTACAGCTGGCATGCGTGGTATTACTGGAGTTGGTACCGGCAGAATTAATGAAATTATTATTATGAAAGCAACTGTCGCATTTATTCAATATTTAAAATCTGCTTTTTCTGAAAAAGACTTACTTCGTGGTGTTATTATTGCTCATGATAATCGTCACTTTTCAGCAGAATTTACAATGTTAACAGCAAAAACTTTAGCCAAACATAAAATTCCTGTTTTTTTATTTAAAAATAATGATTTAAGACCAACACCAGTACTTTCATATAGTATTAGAAAAGTTAATGCTCTTGCTGGAATTGTTATTACGGCCAGTCATAATCCTCCTGAATATAATGGTTATAAAATTTATGATCAATATGGCTGTCAATTTCTTCCTAATGTTACCAATATAATTAGCAATAAAATGGAACAATTGCCTGATGATTTTCAATTAACATTCGATTATGATACTAACCTAATTAAAGAAGTGCCTTCAACAGTAGAAGATAATTATCGTGATGATATTAAAAATTTACAGTTTTATCCACAAGTTAAAAATCGTAACTTTAAAATTGTATTTTCTAATCTACACGGTACTAGTCGTGAATGAGTTAAACCAATTTTAGAACAATGCGGTTATGAAATTATTTTAGTAACAGAGCAAGCTAACTATGATCCTGATTTTAAAGGTGTGGTGTCACCCAATCCCGAAGTAAAACCAACATTTGATTTAGCAATTAAACACGCTAAAAAACATGATGCACCATTAATTATTTTAAATGATCCTGATGCTGATCGCATTGGTATTGCTGTAAAACATAATAATGATTATGTATTATTAACAGGTAATGAAACAGCACCAATTTTATTAGAATATTTATTAAGCCATTATCAACTTAATAAAACAATGCCAAAAAATCCCGTTATGTACAATACATTTGTTACTTCCAATTTATCTGACATGATTGCTAAATCATACGGATGTCAAGTCATTAAAACGTTAACTGGCTTTAAATGAATTGGTGCAGAAATGCTAAAAGAAAAAGCACGTAACATTAACTTTGTTTTTGGTTTTGAAGAAGCATATGGTTATGTTATTAAAGATATTAATCGTGACAAAGATGGTATTCAATCAGCAATAGTAGCAGCAGAAGCGGCTTGATATTATCAAAATTCACAAAAAACATTAGTTGATGTTTTAGAAAATATTTATCAAAAATTTGGATATTATTACTGTTATACTGTTAATCTTATTTTAAAAGGAAAAACAGGACAAAATACTATTAATAATATGTTAGAAACATTAAGAACTAGTAAAATACCAACGCTTAATAATATTAAAACAATTAAAGTTGAAGATTATCAAACTGGTTTACATGGAATGCCATCGCAAAATTTACTAAAATTTTACTTCAGTGATGGTTCATGATTTGCTGTTAGACCTAGTGGAACTGAGCCAAAAATTAAATTCTATTTTGTTTGTGTTGATAAAACCATTAATGATGCACAATTAAAAATGAGAAAAATGTATGAAGAATTAGCTATCAAACATCTAAATATCAAAGATATAAAATGATAGAAAGGAACTAAAAAATGACTGTAATTAAAGATATTAAACCTAATAATGTTTTAAGTTTAGTAGTAATTATTAATCGAGTAATTCAAGGTGTTGCTTCTAACAATACTAATTATTTAAACTTACAATTACAAGATAAAACTGGGACAATTTCAGCAAGAATTTGAGACGTAAGCAAAGAAACTATTGAACAATTAACAATAGGACAAGTAATTAAAATTGAAGCAAATAGCATTAATTATAATAATGAAATACAACTAAAAATTAATAATTGAACTATTATTACTAATCCTAGTGAATATTATGATTTATTACTTACACAAGCACCAATTAATATTATTGAAGCATGAACTGAAATTAGTCAAACAATAAAGGAATTTAAAAATCCAATTTTAAAAAAAGTATTAATCCAATGTTTTAATAAAAAAAATATTGATGATTATAAAAAATGACCAGCAGCAGTTAAAATGCATCATGCTGTTCAAAGCGGTTTATTATGACACTCAGTAACAATGCTAAGAATGGCAAAACAAGTAGTAGCACTTTATAATGATCGTAATATTAATAGTGAACTATTATATGCAGGAATCATTATGCATGATTATGGAAAAATGGTTGAATTAAATAATAATCCTATTAGTTCATATACACTATCAGGTAAAATGATTGGTCATATTTCATTAGGTGCAATGCAAGTTACACTTGCTTGTAAGGAATTAAATATTAACTTAGAGGAAGAAATCGTAGTTTTATTACAGCATCTAATATTATCTAGTCATGGTAAATATGAATATGGCTCACCTGTCTTACCAAAAACAATAGAAGCTGAAATTTTACATCATTTAGATAACTTAGATGCAAAAATCTATGCAATTGATGAAGCATTGGTTAATATTAATGTTGGTGAATCAACTGCTCGTATTGCAAGTATTGAAAATAGAATGTTTTATAAACATCAAAATTTAAAAGAAAAAAAATAAAAATGTTACTTGAATTTTTTTCAGATTTAAAATACAAATTCCCTTTTTAATTTAAAAGGGAATTTGTATTTTAAAGTAATTTTTCAATTAATTTTAGTTAAGTTTCCATTGAATAAAATTAAGTTATATTTATTCAAATAGGAAAGAAATAACCATCTTCTTCTTTTACACTACCATAAAAAATTATTATTAATGCTGGTTTCTTTGTTTCTTTATTTTCAAATCAATTATTAGAAACCGGCTTTTCATTTAGATCATAAATTTCATTTTTATTTGTAAGTTTATTAAAATCAATTTTTTCCTTATACATACCTTCTAATATTGACTTAGTAAGATATTCAAATTTTTTTTGGATTTTTTTTAAACTATCTGTAACATTTGCAATTGCCTGCTGTTTATCTGATGTAGCAGGAGTTGAAGGATTTTCTGGTGCAAATTTGGCTACTGGTTTAGTTTTCTCTGCAAAATAATTTTGCATATCAATATCTGAAATAATTGTTTGTTTAGTTATATCAATCATTGTTGAACCTTGATAATTTGGATCATTTGAATTACTACTTATTTTGACAACTATTTTAGATACTTTTTCAAGTTCTTGTTTATTGTTTGTTATTTCTTGATTATTTTCGTTATAAAATTGAAGTTGATAACCAGCAGCTAATGGTGTTGACTTAAATTCATCAAAACTATTTATATTACTAATTAATTCTTTATAACTTTTACTTGGATTAGCAATAATGTCTAAACCAGTTAATTGAGTAATAGTACTTAAATCAGTTTTATCAGATTGTTCTTTTATATTTATTTTAATTGGTGCTGTTGAACCTTGATAATTCAAATCATTACTATTGCTAGTAATAACTATATATAAATCACCAACTTTTTCTAATTTAGTAGTTATATCATTTTTAGCTTCTTTATCACTAAAATATTTAATTACAGGGTTAACTAACTTTGGATTTAAGTTTTTAACTTCTGTTGTATTATTTATTAATGTATCTAATTTTTTATTACTTTTATTAACATCTATAGTAATATTTGTTGTTAATTTAGTAATTTTATCTTTTAATTCTGTTTTTTGTGTTGTGTTATTATTACAAGCAACAACTGATAATGATATTGGTGTTGACATTGTTAAGATCGATAATAATTTTACTAAGTTTTTCATTTTTTACCTCGCTTAAAAATAATAAGTTAATTTAAAAACCAATAAAGATTTTGAATTAATAATATATGAAAACCAAATATTTTACAATATAACTTTAATATGCAAAAATACTTGTAAATTAAGAAATTTTTTAAAAAATTTCTTTTCTTTTTTTATATATGCTAAATTGTAAAGGTAAGTGCAACTAAATTATTTTTCTATCCAAATATTCGATTGGTGAAAGATAATTTAGTATTTTTCTTGGTCTTTGGTTTAAAGACAATATAAATTTATGAACTTCATTTTTATTAGTTTTTGAAAAAATAAATTTTTTAGGAAATTTTTCTCTAATTAAACCATTAGTATTTTCATTAGTACCTCTTTGTCAAGGTGAATATGGATTGGCAAAATAAATTTTTATATCTAAATTTTTTTCAAGTTGTTGTCAATTTGAAAATTCTTTGCCACGATCAAAAGTAATAGTTTTAACAATGTTTTTAGGAAGAATTGATAAATAATAACTAACATTTTTATTAATAACTTTAGTAGTTCTGTTTTTAACTAATATTGCTAAAGTAAATCGTGATACTCTTTCAACTAAAGTTATTAAACATGATTTGCTTTTACCTCGTGATGATACTATAGTATCTCCTTCTCAATGACCAAGTGTTATACGATCATTAACATTTATATCTCGTTCTTTAATTGATTTACCATTAAACTTGCCACGATTTTCTTTAGATTTTCGTTTTTTACCTTTTCTTCTTAAATTTTTACTAGTAACTTTATCAAGCATTCCAAAATAAATTCAAGTATAAATTGTTTTAAAACTAATAACTCACTCTTTATGAAAATTTTTAATTCTGCCATAAATTTGTTCAGGTGATCAACCTAATAGTAATTTTTGTTGTACATATTTTACTAAATTCTTATTTTTAAACTTATGAAAACTAATATGTGATTGTTTTCGATTTTCAGCTTTATTTTGTGCAATTAATGAAAAATAATGATTATTATCTTTATTTCTATTAATTTCTCGAATAATAGTACTAATACTTCGATTAAGATTTTTAGCTATTTCACTAATTTTAAATTTAAATTTCAATTGATTCTCAATATAAATCCTTTCATCTATGCCAAGATGTTTATAACTCATATAAAAACTCCTTACTTTTTTCTAAACTAAATTTAGCATTATGAAATTTTTATATGAGAATTTTTTGCAATTTTATTTACTTGCACTTACAAGTATAACTCAGCATATTTTAAAATTATTTTTTAATTAAAAATGATAATTTTCTATTACTAGTAAAGAAAATATGATATTATATTATTAAAATTTAATATAAGTTTTTAACCTATTTACTTTATTTCAAAATAAATAGGTTTTTTGTTTTAATTTAGAAAAGGAAGATAAAGAAATTCCTAAAAATAAATTTTTAACAGCTATTGAAGAAGGTGACTTACAAACAGTTAAAACTTTACTATTTGATTCTGATAACAATAAGTTCGATATGGAGGGTGACTTAATAACAGCTGCTGATTATGGTCACATTGAAATAGTTAGATTTTTAATCCAAAATAATACTGATATCAATCATATAAATAGTACAAAAGATACTGCTTTAACACTAGCTGCTGAACAAGGTCACACAGAAATAGTTAGATTTTTAATCCAAAATAATACTGATATCAATCATATAAATAGTACAAAAGATACTGCTTTAACACTAGCTGCTGAACAAGGTCACACAGAAATAGTTAATCTTTTAATAACAAACGGCGCTAACGTTAATCATATAAATAGTACAAAAGATACTGCTTTAACACTAGCTGCTGAACAAGGTCACACAGAAATAGTTAATCTTTTAATAACAAACGGCGCTAACGTTAATCATAAAACAAAATTTGGCAATACTGCTTTAACAAAGGCCGCCAAAAATGGCCATTTAAATGTAGTTGATTTATTAATAGCCAATGATGCTGACATTAATCAAATAAATTTACGTGGTGAAACTGCTTTAATAAGAGCACAAAAACAAAAACATACAAAAGTAGAAAAAATTTTAACAAAACAATGTTCTTTAGAATCTAATAAAAATGAAATCAATGCAACTAATTATAATAATAAACCATCAATAAAGGTTACTGTTCTTTTAGTACAAAAAAACAGTAACCTTTATTAAATGTTTAAGCTTATCTATTATAAAACTTTTTATTATTTATGCAATATTTTTAATATTATTAATTAATTTATAATTAATAGGATTATTAAAATTATTATCTTCGTGCACACATTTTCCAACATGAATATCATTAATACTGTTTTTTAATAAAACATTAACATTTTCTAAATTAACTCCACCACCAGCAAGAATTTTTATTGGTAAATTTAATTTCTTTAATTCTTTAAATTTATTAATATTATTCACAATATTATCTTGACCACCAGACGTTAAAACTGTAGTAACACCTAATTTTACTAATTGTTCTAAAGCTTGTTTTTTATTAAAAATTTCATCAAAAGCACGATGAAAAGTTATTTTTAAAGGCTTTGCTAATTTAATAATTTCACTCATTCTTTCAACATCAATATTATTATCTTTAGTTAAAATACCACAAACAATACCTGATGCATGAGTTGTTTTAATAAATTCAATATCTCTTTTAAAGATTTTAAAATCATTATCAGTAACATTAAAACCATTATTATTATTATTTCTAACCATAACCATTACTGGTTTCAATGAAATTTTACATGCTTCAGCAATCAATTCATAACTTGGAGTATAACCACCAAATTCCATAGCAGTACAAAGTTCAACTTGATCAGCTAAAGAATTATTAATTTTTTCTATATCTTTTAAAGATGTAGCTATTACTTCTAAAAACATAAAATATTTCTCCCCATCTTATTTTTTTGGTAAATAAGTTTTCAATAAACTAACTTTATCTAATTTCTCTCAAGGTAATTGTAAATCATTTCTACCAAAATGACCATAAGTTGATAATTGTTGATAATTTTGTTTCAATAACTCTAATTTATCAATCATAGCACTAGCAGAACAATCAAAGACTTGATAAATTATTTCTGTTAATTTTGCCTCTGTTAAACCGGAAATAATAGTTTGATGAGTATTAACAAATATTGCAATTGGTTCAGGAGTTCCAATTGCATAAGCTAATTGTACTTCACAAATCTTTGCTAAGTTAGCAGCAACAATATTTTTAGCAATATACCTAGCATAATAAGCACCCGTTCTATCAACTTTAGTGGGATCTTTTCCTGAAAAAGCTCCCCCACCATGACAAGCAGCTCCACCATAAGTATCAACCATTAATTTTCTTCCTGTTAAACCAGTATCACCGGCAGGTCCACCAATTACAAATTTACCGGTTGGATTAATTAAATATTTAAAATCAAGATTTAAATGATATTTATTAGCAATATATTGCATAATTTCTGTATGAATAAACGTTTTAAATTGTTTTTCATCATAATTTGCTTGATGTTGAATGCTCATTAAAATAGTATGTATTTTTAAATTTTTAGGGTCTTCTTGATCAATAGTAACTTGCGCTTTCATATCAAGAAGTGCATACTTAAATTTTTTTTCCTTTCGTAATTTTGTAGCTCGTTTAATTAATTCATGTGCTAAAACAATTGCTAATGGCATATATTCTGATGTTTGCTGACATGCATAACCAAACATTATTCCTTGATCACCAGCACCAATTTGATGATTTTTTAATTCAACACCTTGTAAAATATCAGGTGATTGTTCATGAATTAACACTTTAATTTCACAAGTAAAACCATTGAATCCAATTTCATCATTTATATAACCAATTTCAGTAATAACTTTTCGCGCAATTGCTTGATAATCAACTTGAGCGTGACTATGAACTTCACCGCCAATTAAAACAAAATTTGTAGTAATAAAAACCTCACATGCTACTTTGGCATGTGGATCTTGTTTTAAAAAAGCATCCAAAATTGCATCAGCAATTTGATCGCAAATCTTATCAGGATGACCAGGAGCAACAGACTCACTAGTAAAAAGAGGATGGGTAATATTAGGTATTAATTTCATATTTTTTAACCTTTCTCAAGTAAAATATTTTTTGTAATTCATGGCATAATTTCATTATCAAATATATCTTTAATATTAGGTTCATTAATTAAAGCATGTTTACCATCAAAAATAAAAACATAACTATGATGTTTCTTCCAATATTTTTTATTAATTTTAAGTTGATGAAAATCACTAAATACATCATCAGCGCTTTGCAAGATTAACGTTGGAAGTTTTGAATTACTAATTTCCATTATACTTTTTTTATTAATTTTTTTAAATTGTAGTAAAAAACGTAATGATCAATTTTGACGATTACTATATCTTTGATTTATATTAGTAATATGAGCATTATTACTAGAAATATCTTGATTTTCAACATAGATTGGCATTTGAATATTAGAATTAAAAATAAAAGCAAAACAAAAACAAATAATAAAACTTAATGAAAATTGATAAAGATTTTTTTTAGTCACTAAATTACTAGTAATTAATGCTGATACTTGTGAATTATTTTTAACAGCATGACTAGCAATAGCTGCGCCTAATGATTCACCAAAAACAATAATTTTTTGATTGGGATATTTAGATTTTACTGCACTTATTATATCTTTTAAATCATTAATATCAGTACCTAATGATTTAAATTTTCAATCTTGTCCATTTTTACCATTACCTCTTCGATCATAAGTAATCAAAGATAGTTGTGATTTTTTACAAAAAGAACTTAGTAATTTAAAATCATCTTTTTGACCTTGCAAGCCATGAGCACCAATAATAATGACTGTACTTTTATCAACCATTTGCTTAAATAATTTTACTTCATAACCATCACGTAAAATAATTACCTTTTCTCGTATTTCAGCAGCTTGTTGTACATGAACATTGTCTTTAATTTTTGCCATTAATAAAATTCTTAAAATTACTAATATACTAATCCCAATTAAAATCGAATATAAACCATTTTGTTCAGTAAAAAAATTAGCATTGTTTCATATCATGTTAAAGTTAGTCCCTTCCTATATTTGTAATTATTCGTAAATTTTAAAATTAGGTGCTTGTGGATGAATAAAAATACGTTCAATTTTTTGTGCTTTATTTGTTTCATCATTAATAGTTAATAAAACAGCTGAAAATTGACCTTCACCATCTGCTGGACTAAATTTTGCCGGCATACTTTTTTTATCACGAATAATAACTTCTTCAGCTTTAGCACCAATAATAGAATAAAACGGACCTGTCATTCCAACATCACTAATAAAAGCGGTACCTTTTGGTAATAAACGATTATCTGCTGTTTGAACATGAGTATGAGTTCCTACCACACAAGTAACTTGACCATCAAAATTTCAAGCAAAAGATAACTTTTCCGCTGTTGCTTCAGCATGAAAATCAATAATATGAATGTCACTTTTTTCTTCACTATTTTGTTTATCAATCGTAATAAGTTGTTCAAGAGCAAAATAAGGATTATCAGATTTATCCATGAAAGTACGACCAATTAAGTTTGTTACACGCACTTTTTTATTACCAACTTTAACTAAAATTGTACCATTACCTGGATGATAAGGATTATAATTTAAAGGACGCAATAAATCGGGAGTTGTATTAATATACTTAGCAACATCAGGATGACCAAAAATATGATTACCGGTAGTAATAATATCAATACCAGCATTTTTTAATTCATCATAGTGTTTTTTACATAATGATTTACCATGCGTAGTATTTTCACCATTCGCAACTACTAAATCAATCTTAAATTGATTTTCATATTCCTTTTTTATTTTAGGAATTCAATATTTAACCATTTGTCTACCAACAATACTGTAAATATCACCAATTATTAAAATTTTCATTAATTTCCACCTGCTTTATTCTATTTTATCAATTTCTTGTAAAACTTTAATAAAATTATACTTTTCCGTATATTTTTCATATATTACTTGTCGTTGTTTATATTTTTCATAAAGATGCAACTTACTTTCATATTTATTTAATAAAATAATAACTTTTTGTAGACTATCATGAACAGCCGTTCGTGATACTTTTTGTAAATCAGCGATTTCTTGTAAAGATAAATTCTCAATAAAGTAATTTGTAAAATATTGTTTTTGTTTTGCTGTTAATAATGTATTATAAAAAGCAAATAAACTATAATATAAAACTTGTTTTTCTAAACTATTCATTTTCATACTCCACAAACAAATCACTTGTTAAACTAAAAATATACTTATCTAAATCAAACTCTTCCAAGTCATTAATACCTTCACCAAAACCCATTAATTTAACAGGAATATCTAATTCTTCCTTAATAGCAAGAATAATACCACCTTTAGCAGTACCATCCATTTTTGTTAAAATAATGCCAGTCAAAGAAACAATTTTCATAAATTCTTGCGCTTGATTAATACCGTTTTGTCCAGTTGTACCATCAATTACTAACAATGTTTCATTAGCTTCATGTCCTAATTTCTGAGTAATAATTTTATTAATCTTTTTTAACTCCTGCATCAAATTAACTTTATTTTCTAATCTTCCTGCCGTATCAACAATAATAACATCACAACCTTCAGATTTAGCTGCTTCAACTCCAGCATAAACAACACTAGCTGGATCTTGCTTTGGTGTTCCTAAATAACAAGGAATGCCAATTCTTTCTGCTCAAATTTGTAATTGTTCAACTGCACCAGCACGAAAAGTATCAGCAGCAACTAGAATTGGTTTTTTACCTTGTGTCTTTAATTTAGCTGCTAATTTAGCTGCTGATGTTGTCTTACCATTACCATTAACACCAACAACTAAAAATAACGAAATATTATTACTACTAAAATTTAATCTTGTAGAAACCAACTGACCATCAGTATAAATAACAAACATTTTATCAATAATAATATCATTAATATCTTTTGGTTTTGTTAATTTTTGGATTTTGGCTTCATGACGAATTTCATCAGTAATAGTTTCTGCCATTTTGTATCCAACATCTGCTAAAATTAATACTTCAGTTAATTCTTCAAAATATTGTTCATCAAGTTGATGATAACGCGCTGCTAATGCTTTAATTTTAGATGCAAATAATGTTCTTGACTTTTTAAGGCCCTGATCATATTTAGTTGTCTTTTGACCAAATAATTTTGTCTTTAAATTTTTAAAAAATGCCATATTTTCACCTACATTGTTTATTATACCAATAAATAACTAGTTATTTATGACATTAATACTTTAATTTTATTAAAATATTAATAGTACGATTTAAAAGTTTTATTTAATAAGTAATTTATTATATTTTAATTTAATAATAAATCCAAAAAATATCAATCAATTTTTCTTGATTTTAACTAAAAATAAAAGATTGCTTTTGCAATCTTTTTAACTTGTTTTATTAAATACATGATGAATTTGATGGTTTATATCCACTTGTTGAAGGTTGATTTTGTAAATCCATTGCATTTATTTTTTTAGTTTTATTAAAACTTAATCGGTTGATTTTTTCTTCAAATACATGTTTCTCATTATTAGCAATTTCTTTTTCTAATAATAAATTTTAAAGTTGATCAGTTTTAATTAAAATATCCTTATTTATATCTTTGTTCTTATTAACACAACCAAAAGTAAAAATAATAATAATATAATTTAACACTGAATTTATTTTTTTCTGTTCAAAACGTGCAATATCTCTTTCAATATTGGTAATTTTTTTAGTTATATTTAATAAATTTTTTTGATTTTGTTTTATTTTTAATTTTTTCATTTTTTTAAAAAAAATTCAGAAACTTTCTTATCTTTTGAAAAATCTTTGGCAAAAGATAAACTATCATTACCCATTTTATCTTTCTCAATAAAATTAGCACCTTTTTCAACTAATAAATTAATAAATTTTAAATCAGCATTACCCATTATAGCATAATGTAAAGGAGTATTATCTCTATTATTTTTGGCATTTATATTAGCACCATATTTAATTAATAGATCTGCAGTTTCTAAAAAATTATGAAAACATGCATAATGTAAAGGAGTATTACCAGAATTATCTTTTTCATTTATATTTAAATTATTTACTTTATTAGTAAGAAAATAAATAACTACCTTATTATTACCATTTTTTAAAAAGTAAATAAAAAGTTTTTGATCAAAAACTTTTCTTAAGTTTTCATCTGTTAATATTCTTTTTGCTTCATTCAATTCTTGCATTTTAAGTTTTGATTGAGGATTATTATTTTTATCTGGATGAGTTTTTAGAGCAGTCTGTTTGAATTTTTTTTAATTTCTGCTACTGATGCTGTTGGTAATACATTTAATATATCATAATAATTAAAAATTAATGATTCATCTTTCAAAATTCTTTTTTTCTCCTTTCAAATTAAAAAACCCATTTACTTTAAAAATAAAGTAATGAGTTAAAAACAATATTTAGTTTTCAAATAAAGTATACATATTTGACTATTAATTTGGTAAATTTAAATATTTAAATTTACCAAACATTCTTTAGTGAACTTTATTTTATTCATCAGATTTTAATAATTCAATTAAATTCATTTTATTTAATTCATGATTATTAATAATAAATGTTGATATATATATACCACCAATTATGATAAAACTTACTGGTAATATTCATCATGTTATTGTAAATGGTAAAGCCACACCAACAAAACTAATAAGAATATTAATTAAACCATAAATAGCAAGGTAACCTAGGGCAAACCCTACAATATAACCAAGTAATGCTCAAGGTGTAAAAATACCTAAAGTAAAAGAATTAATTTCTAAATTAGTATATCCTTCTGCTTTCATATGAGCCATAAAACGACGAAATTGATCGGTAAATAAATCAGTAATCATAATAACAATTAATATTGAACAAATAATCGTTGTCACAATAAATAAAGCACTAGCACTGAAAGCAATATCTGATATTTTAGTAAGCATTGCTTGTTGTCTTGATAATAAATAATTTTTTTTAACCATTGGTATATTTTGATTACCACTTAAACTAGTGGTTGCATAAATAGTATAATCATCTAAATTTGATTTAAAACTCATTCTTCCAATTAAATCAAAAACATTAGCATTAGCACTTAACTTACCATTAAATCATTGAAATACATCCGTTCCTGAATAATAAGGATTATCATCAATATAACTATAACCCATAATTTCATTAGCTCATTTTTGATCAACATAGGCTTTAGGAGTATCATAAGAATCTTGAATTCCCACAACTTGATATGTATGAAGTGGATTATCATTACCCGTAATATTTTTTCATCATGTTGGCATGTTATTTTTAATATCTGCTTGTAAACTATCAGCATTAATATTATTTTCTTTAGTTAAAATATTATTATTAACCATTCCCATAAATCATTCTGCTGGGCGGTTTAATAAAATACTTAATGGATCTTTAGGATCAAATCCATTATATGGCTTTACCAAATCATATGAAAAAGGTCTAATTCATTTACCTGTTGAATCGGAAATACGTGATAAATCAAAATCAATAGTTTTAGCATTATCAGCTATTGGAATTTTACCAGTTTTAGCACTACCACTAATATCAGAAGGCAATTTTAATCAAATATCATTAACATTATTTCAAGTACTAGGTTCATTATTTATAATTGGTTGTCCTTTTTCATTATACATACCATTATACCTAGTACCATGGATATCCCTATATTCTTTACTATTATCAGATAATTTTATTTTTTGATCACCACGATAATTTCATTTTGTTCCACTTTTTGATCAGATGCCACCATTTGTAGTATAAGAATCTGTTGGTGGTGTTTCACCGTAATATCAATTTTCTTTTGGTAAAGGAATACTTTTACCATCAATATTTTTATAACATAAAGTATTAACTTGTGGTACACCACTAAATTGTGAACCAACATCTAATCCAAATTTAGATTGAAAAGCACGATTGATAACCATTGGAATAGCATTAGCATTAGCATTATATTTTAAAGCTTTAACTTCATCATTTTTTAATACTAACATTGCAGTATTGGGATTAATCCCAATAACATCCATTAGTTCTTTTTTAGCAATTTTTGTACTTTCATCAACACCAACTTTAAACTGTGTTACTAATTCTTCATCTGGTCCATTAATATCGCCATTATTAGTAGTTTTTGGATTAAAAGCAATAGAATTATGACCAATACTAAAATAATCATAAGGATCTTCTTTAATATTAGGTCTTGGCAAACTATCAATACTCTGACGAACAAAGCCCGGTAATACTTGCTTTAAAATTTCTTTAATTGCCTCTGGACCAGGTGGCACTCCAGGATTGGAAACTTGCAAAATATTAGGTAATTGACCACTTGCAAAATTAACAATATTATATGAAAATATTTTTGATGGTGTATTATCTTCTTTACTTAAATCAGTTATTAACTGATTACTAAAAGCTTTGCCACCTAATCAACTATATGATCAAACTAAATCATTAAGATCTAATGTCCCTGTTGATTGTTCTTGATAATAAGAGGACATTTTTTTTATAAACTCTGCTCTTTCAGATTCAGGAAAAGATGAATCAAAAGTAAAAATATCAGCAAAATTATTAGTTAATTTTTCTTTTTTAAACAATAATGGATTATATCATCCAACACGTGCCTTTTTCTCATCATAAACAATTTTATCTTCAGGTCAAGGCATAGCACCATAAGTTGGATAATACTTCTCACCACTTGGTCGATTAAAAAAATCTCATGAATATAATCCATATTTACTCATCGGCATATTCGGCATTGGTGTTTGATACTCATAATAATTTTTATATTTTTGAGTTTTGAAATAATTAACTTTTAAGCTATTAATAGTGGCAGGAACTAGTGTTGTTGCTACAATTGAAAGTGAAGCTAAAGTAATAACTCCCGAAGTAACTAAAATCTTTTTTCAACTAGTTTTTGACAATGATAATAAAAAACGAAGACGAAAATTATTTTGTAAAAACTTGCTAGTTCTATTTTTAGGAACACCTAAAGCTAAATCACTATCTTTTTTAATTAAAAATAAAGGATCACGTTTTAAAAGACGAAAGGCAGTTAATAAAGTAACAATTGTAATAAAACCAATAATTAAAACAATTGAAATAAATAATGGAACAACATCAAAGTTAAAAACATTATATGGTAAAACAAATAAAGTATTAAAAATCTCAGTTAAATATACCTGAATTACAAGACCAACAATTCAGCCAATTGGAATTGCAATTAATAGCGTTAATAATGGATATGCCAAATAAGAAATCGTAATTTGTCATGTTTTATAACCTATTGATTTTAAAATACCCATTGAAACTTGTCCATGTTGGATTGCCTTTTTAACAATTAAAGTGGTGATAAAAATAACAACCGCTAGTAAAAATAATACTCCTGCTATTGCTGCAAATAAAAATCCAATTATTGCTGAATTAAATATCTTTTCTTTACTATTATAAAGCGAAAACTGACTATTACTACTTGTAACTACAGGATTTGGATTAATAAGGTATGTAGAAGATGATTGTGGTGTTGAATCTGTATTACCATATTTCTCAACTAAATACTTATTATAATCATATTGATTTAAATCACTAACACCATTATCACTAAATATTGTTTTTTGAAAAAAATCATTAAATAAATCAACATCAAATTCATGAATACTATTTTTAGGAATATTATTTCATTTTGTAAAATACATTAAAGTATTATCGGTTTTATCTGCTGTCTTATATCAATTTCCATCATTTCATGCTGAAGGTGTAACATAAGCAATAAATTCAGTTCTTGTATTAGGAATTGGATCTAAGTCACTAATCGTTGGATAAATATCATAAGCATCACCACCAATACCACTAACAATAAAGTCAGTACCATTAATATTAATATGATCGCCTGGTTTATACGCTTTATTACTTTTATTTTTTCTTGCATATTGTGGCGTAATAACTATTTCATTTTTACTTGTTGGTGCAACACCTTCAAATACTTTTAGATTAGTATGATTTAAAGCATTAGGTAAACCAATATCAATAATTTTAGTATTAATTTGAGTATTATTAATTACTCCAGCACTGGCAGTAAATTGATTACGAACATATAAATCACGCATTTGTAATGCTGCAACCGCACGAATTAAATATGTAGAAAATGCATCTCTTTCAGTGCCATCACTAATCACATTATAGTTAAAAGGTGAATGATAACCAATAGAAGTATTAGTAAAATTAGTATAAATATTACTATCTGATTCTGTTACAGAAAAATTACGATAAATTCTCATTCATTGACCATTCATACCATAATCATTATCTAATCTTGGATCAGGTTCAGTTTCCTTAACTACTTTAATAAAAAGTTCATTTCTTTCTGTTGGATCTTGCAAATTAACACTATCAGGAATAGTAGCATCATTAGAAGAAGATCTAAAATTTATTTTATTTTCTAAAATTCAAGTGGTAACTTTATCATTATCAGTTTCCTTTAATATCGGATCTGTTGAATGTTTTGTAATCCATTCCTTAATAAAAGTATTAATAGATTGAAGAATATTGGGTGCTGTTTTTTTTAAAAAAACATCACGATATAAATCATCTGTTGCTGTTTTAAAATGGTTTTTTAAATTTTCATTAGCAGCATTTTTTGATTTTAATAATAATTGACCATAGATGCTTGCTTTAACATTATTATTATTCAAATTAAAAACTAAAGGATTATCCGGATTTGTTCATCTTATATCATTAAACCCAATAATATTGCCTGTATTATCACGAGTATAATCAATAGTTAAGTTATCTTTAGTGATTGGTAGTATTTCTTGATCTGTACCTATTTTTGTATCATCAAAATAAAGCGCTTTAGTACTTTTACTATTAGTTCCATCTTGAACATAAAATCGACCTAACTTTAAACTAAAAGCTTGATTAGCAATTTGTTTAATACCTTGTGACACTGGTGAATAAGGTAAAACAGCATCAAACTTAAGATCATTTAATCCTAATTGATTACTTCCTTCAATCATTCTAACGTATGATATTCAACTTCCAGTAACCAACGAAGTTGCAAAAGCAGTAAGTAATAGTAAAATAACTAATTGTAATTTACTTTTTCATGTAGCAACTAAAGTCTGCTTTAATAGTAACGCATTCTTAAATAAACTTTTTTTTGATTTCTTATTAGTAGATACCATTTTTTTATTATTCGCTTTTTCGCGTTTATTTAACCTTGCCATTACAGTTCTCCCTAATTCCTGAAATTAAAATTTTGCATTTAATTTTAATTATTAAGTTCACATATGGATTAATAATATCACACTTATACAAAATTAATATATAGGATAATTTTAAAATAAATAATAGATAGTTTTTATAATGTTTAATTTTTCTCTGTTTGATATATTACCATATTTAAATTGTTTATTTAAATAAATTTTAAAATTAAAATAACTAATGATACAATTTGTAAGAAATGAATTTAATTATTTTCAGAGTTAAATATATTAAATTTTAGTAAAATAAAATTGACAAAAATAACACTTTATTTAAGGAGAACTGCTATGAAAAAAGTATTTACCAAGTTAGGAATTATCTTAATAGCAAGTGCCACTATTTTACCTCTATCGGCTTGTACCTTTAATTTTTATGTTAACCGTGTAACTAATAGTATCGCTAAAAGTTTTGCTGACCAAACTTCTGCTTTAATTAAAAGTATGGTTATGTCAAAAGAGTTAGGTGCTGATACTAGTAGTACTAATGATGATATTATGGGAAAAATTAAAATTAATAGTATTAATAATTTAACTAAAAATACTAGTTTAAATAATTGAGGTGATTTACAAACACGTTGAGGGAAAAATGGAAAAATTGATGTAAATAACTTTGATCCTGATAATTTTTTTAAAGCTTCTGGAACAGGTGAATTAACTAAAACCATCAATAGTAAAAAGCAAGTTAATGATGTTTTTTCATCACTTGATTATATTAGAACTATATCAATTATGGCTAACCCGCAATTAGAAAATATAGTTGTAGGTGCTGGTATGGACCCCATTTCTAGTTTTTTAAAATCATTACAAGGTGACTTAAGCAGTTTACCAGCTGGATTACAATTAGTTGCTAATTTAATTAATAACTATGGTTCTAATTTTTTAAATCCGCTAACTAGAATATTTGGTAATTTAGTCAATGGCAGTTGATCTGATCAACAAACTTCTACACCCACTGATGAAGAAACATTAACTAAGTTTATGAATAATTGAAAAGATGATAGTGGTCAACCTTATAGCGCTTGAAATGATGATGGAAAATGAAAAATAAGTCCAAGTTTTGGTCAATTTCCTGGTCATAAAGTTGAAAATTGAAAATCAAAACAAGATTATGATTTATATCATGGTGGCACTTTAATTAATTACTTGTTTTGAAAAATGAGTGAAGACAATAAAATTTTTGGTAAAGATGGTAAAACTCCAAGGTATTTAGGTAATATTCTTTCAGAATATATAACTGTTAATGGTATAAATCCACCGGATGTTCAATCTGATGATAAAGGATTTTTTGCTGATATTGAAAAATACTTTCCCTATCTTTTAACTAACCCACTTTATATCTTAACAATTATTGAAGCAATTATTCCGGTTATTAAAAAATGAATATTAGATATGCCCGATATTACTGAAGGTGTTAAAAACTTAACAATTGGTAATGATTATCCATCAAAGCCAAGTGCTGGTAGCTATAATTTACTTGACATTATCAATACTATAAAATCTTTAATTAACCAACCAGAAAAATTAAAACAAATACTTCTAACCGTATTTGGTAAAACTACAGCAGAAACTCGTGGTTTCGATACATTTCTTTATGATGTTAAACTTAATTTAAAAGTTAAAATTGGTCCTTTACCTATATCAGCAAATTTAACCTTAGGCGGGCTTATTGGTGATAGTGCATATGATCCTAGTCCATTAATTGATACCATTATCAAAGCAATTAATACAGATAGTGTTAAAAACATTATTACTAGTATTACTGATCTAATTACCAAAATTTCAGAACAATACCCAGGTAATGAAGGTATTAATATTGATCTACAAGATTTAGAGAATTTTTTATTTAATAATACTACTGGTCTCTTAATAATTCTTAAAAATGATACTATTGTTACTCTAAAAAACATAATTAATAAAAGTGATGTAACAGCAACCGATGTCGAAGAATTATATAAATCATTAGGTGGACACATTAATAAAGATGATCCAGAATATCCAACTTTTACTCAGGGTTCAATACTTGATATTTTACAAAAAACTATGCTTGAACCAAACAGTCAACTAAATAATATCTTAAATTTATTACTTGGTACTACTGATGAAAGTCATAAATTAGGAATTAAAAATATTATTACTGCTAATAATAATCAATGAATTAAAGATAACTATGAAGTTTATTTTGATGCTGATAACACAACCGGCATTAATAAAAAAATAGGTAATACTTCTAATATTACTATGACTAAAACTACCATCAATAATATCGAAACAATTAATTTAAAATATGATTTTACATATAAAATTAAAAACACTACATATCATTTTATTATCACTGCTATTGATATTGAAAATTTAATTGATTTTCAAGGTATACGTACTTTTAAATTTAAAAGTATTACTTTAGTAAAATAAAAAACTAATTTTAATGTATTATTTACTAGATATTTAATAAAAAAATAATAGTTATCATAATAATAATTATTTTTAACTATAAAATATATGACTATATACTATACAATTTTAATTTTAATGCTATACTTAATTAAGTGCTTATTAATCTCATTATATCAGATATTATTATCAGATTTATCAATTAGGCGCCAGAAAGAAGAGGCATTGTTAATGGAAAACAATCAAACAATAGAAGCATTATTAGAAGAAATTAAAGTTTTAAAAGAAACAGTAATTACTATTAATGCAAGTTTAACAACACTTGTAAAAATCACAGAAGAACGTGAAAAACGTTTTGTTGAACGTGGAGCAAGAACACAAGGGGATAGAAATTCTTCTGATCGTGGAAACTTTAGACCACGTTCTGACCGTGGTGATTCTAGTTGAGGAAACAGTGGTGGATTTAGCAGACGAGACCGTGACGACCGTAATCGTAAAGGATAATTTAAACAAATAAAAAAAAACTTATAACTAAGATTTAGTTATAAGTTTTTTTTTATTTGTTTAAATGTATAAATTAAATATTAAAAATAACTATTTTAATTTCACTAATTTGTTAATTTTTCAAAATCTAAAACCCCATCAACTCAACTATTATTAAAATTAGTATCATGAGTTGTCAATAATACAGTGCCTTCAAATTCTTGCAATGCTTTTAATAAAGACTCTTTAGCTAAAACATCAATATGATTAGTTGGCTCATCTAAAATTAATAAGTTATAAGGTTTTAATGCCAATGCTGCTAATCTAACCTTAGTTTGTTCACCACCAGAAAGTAAGTTCATTGGTTTCATTACTAAATTACTACGCAAACCAAAACTTGCTAAAATTCTTCTAATCTCAACATCATTTAATTTAATATCTAACTCTTTTAAATAATTAAATGGAGTAGTACTAGTCATTACTTCAGTTTGATGAAAATACGCTACTTGCATTCGATCATCTAAATTAATATTTCCAGCAAGTGCTGGAATATTACCAGCTAACGTTTGCAAGAAAGTAGTTTTACCAATTCCATTATACCCTTTAACAACTCACTTACTACCAGTCTTAATAACAAAAGTAAGCGGCTTAATTAATGGTTTATGATAACCTATTTCAAGGTTTTTAGCTTGGACAGCAATTGAACTTGTTGTTTTATAATACTTAAAATAAAACTTTGGAGGAGACTGGATTTGCTGTTTTTCTAAAACATTAATTTTGGATAATTGTTTTCTTCTTGATTCAGCACTTTTAGCAGTCGAAGCACGTGCTGCATTTTTACTAATATAAGTTTCTAATTTTTCAATTAATTTCTTTTGATTTGAATATGCTGATTCATATTGACGATGATGTAAACTTTTTTGTTCTAAAAAACTTTCAAAATTACCAACATAACGAGTAATCATATAATTATCAATATCAAAAATAATATTACATGTTGTATTAATAAAATTACGATCATGTGACACCAATAAAAATGCACTAGGGTAATTTTGTAAAAACTTAGTTAATCAATTAATTTGTTCAATATCCAAAAAATTAGTTGGTTCATCAAGTAATAAAAAATCATCTTCATTTAATAATAATTTTGCTAATAACACTTTTGCTCTTTGACCACCACTTAAACTACCTAAAGTTTGTTCTAAAAGTTGTAAATTAATACCCAATCCATCAACTAAACGACCAATTTTTTTACTAATAGTATCAAATCCTTGGTGTGTCAATTCATCTTGAATTTTCATTGCTTTCGTTAATAACTCTTCACTATAATTATTAGCCATTTCTGTATATAAGTTTTCCATTTGTTGTTCGCGTTCAAAAAGTTTTTGATAACTTTCACGCAAATATTGTAAAACTGTTAATTCTAAATTAACCTCTTGATGTTGATCCAAATACCCAATTTTAATTTTAGGATGAATATTTAAATTAATATGATCTGCAGATACTGTTCCATTAATAATATTTAATAATGTTGTTTTACCAACACCATTCATACCAATTAATGCCACATGTTCACCTTTATTAATTTGTAAAGTGGCGTTTTTATATAAAACTTTTCCACCATTAGCATGTGTTAAATTCTCAATTGTGACAATACTCATCTTATACCTCATTAATATTTTTTAATTACTTAGTAATAATAACATGAATATTAACCATAAAATAAGAGAAAAGAGAAAATAGTATTAATTTTATAGATTAAAATTTTATTATTTTCAACAAAATTGTTAACTTATTAATTATATTGAAATAAACATTTTACTTTATTTCAAGTATTAGTTGAAATTGGAATATTATTAATACTCTTTGCATCAAATTTTTCTTGAGTTTGATGAGACAATTTTCTATTTTTAATTATATTAATATTTTGTTCAAAACTTGGTCTAATTTCATCAAAAGGTATGTTTTTTTGAGAACTTAAATAGTTTTTTAAAACTCTAGAATTGATATTATGAAAATCTATTTCTTTTAAGTCTTCCATTTCTAGTTTTTTTGCTTTTTTTAATTCTACCAAGTTTCACATTTTTTTTAATAAAGGTTTAATTCCATATTCTTTTAGTAACTGAACGCCTAATACTGCTACAATTGCTAAAACTATACATCAACCTATAGGCAGAGCAGTAAATGTTGCTATTCCCAAAGCTGCAGGAGTTCATCAACAAAGAGCCATTGCAAAGGGAATTTTAAGAGCAAGAACAGAAATAATTCCCGAAACAAACCCAAAAAGATAAGTTTCAAGGGTAAAAATAGAAAATTTTCCAACTCACCTACCTAATTTACCTAAAATATTTTTACTTTCTTTAATCTTTTCATCATTATTAATGACACCATTAATATTTTCTTTATTTTTAAAATCCAAAATAGATTTTTTTCTAATAACTACTTGATTATCATTTTCATTTTTTATGAATTGACTTTCTTCTAAAAGTTCTTTTTTACAAAAATAAACTCTATATTGTTCTATTATTTTTTATTCAACATCAGTTTCTTTATTATTAATATATACTATCTTTTCTCATATCTCATCATTACTAAAATAAATTCTCGTCACAATGCAAGGACCATTATCTTTATCTTTTATTTTCTCAAAAAAATATTCATAAATTATAATATCCTTATTAATTTCTGTTTTATATACAAAATCATTTTCTGATTTTATTTTATATGTTATTAATTCTCTCTGTATTTTCTCTTTATT